>JAFUFE010000126.1 GCA_017470085.1 Treponema sp. | reverse complement strand
CCCTCAGACCGCTTTCCACTACAATATCTCTGTCGGTGCATGCTGGCTCTCAAAAACACAGAATGTATCGAGCATTAGTTGCTTTAAGAAATGCAAGGTTCAAAAAAATTGCTTTCTAAATCGCAGCAGATAGTCAGCCAGTGACGCATAACTTGCTATCACGCAGAGCGCAAAACAGCAGGATACCGCCGTCCGCAGTTCTGGTGCGCCGGTACTACCGTTCCGCAAAAATGTCTCTACCGTAAGCGCGAAAAAACCCGATGCAACGTACAACACCGTCTTGACTTTTCCACCCATACGCGCAGCAATCGCTACGCCGCGTTTGAGTGCCGCCATCCGCAAAAACATCATCGTAAACTCGCGGTAAACAATCAACATGAACAGCAGCGGATGAAGGTACGCTCCAGAAGCCGGCTGTGCCGAAAACAAAAAACAGGTAAACGTCGTCAGGTGAAGAATGACATCGGCAAATGGATCAAAAATTTTTCCGAAGTCGCTCACCTCATTGCGGCGTCGAGCAAAAAAACCGTCAAAAAAATCGGTCAGTTCCAGACACGCAAGCAATGGTATCATGGCATACGATGTCCACCGAGCATCCCCGCCCGTCCACAGCGGAATAAAATAAATTGCAAAAAACACCGGCGCACCGACAGCACGGATAAGTGTACAGGCGTTCGATAAGCTCATAGAAAAAAGTATCATTAAAATAAATGAAAAAGTCAATGGCACAGGCCGGCGGCTGTGGGACCGGGAACATAAGACAGACAAGACGAACGGGCAATACTGCGTACGGGCGTTTCCCTTTTGTTCAGAATCGGGTAGAATGACGGCGGCGTACCGATATGCCGCACATTGTAATTATCGAGGACTTATTTATGGAAAAAACCGATGACGCATCACGGGCACTCATCTGGACAGAAGTCGAAAAACGTATTTTGTACAAAACGTCCGTCTTGACCCTTGCCGAAACTGAAAGCCGCGCCCCCGACGGACGCTGCAGCAATTTTATCGTACTCGATGCAACCGACTGGGTAATCGTTATCCCGCAAAAAGACGATACTTTTTTGATGGTCAGGCAATGGCGGCACGGTGAACGGGCGTTGAGCATTGAGTTTCCGGGTGGCATCATCGAGCCGGGTGAAACGCCACTCGAAGGCGCCGTCCGCGAACTCCGCGAGGAAACCGGATGTACCGCACAAACCATGAGCTTACTCGGTTCGTTCAATCCGAATCCGGCGCTCATGACAAACCGCGTATATGTTTTTCTTGCGGAACAGCTTTCCGAGCCGCAGGAACTCCAGCTTGATGATGACGAATACGTACAGTGCCTCGAGCTGCCGCAAAAGGCAGTCATTGACGGACTGGGGACGCCGGAATATTCCCACGCGCTTATGACCGCTGCACTGGCGCTCTATTTGTGGCGAACGTACTGTTGCACAACAACGCGTTCTTGAATGAGAGCGCACCAACGACCGTAACGCTGCGCAGCGACGAGGCCTTTCGCTCTCTTCTCCGCGCAAAAAATACCGGCGCGTGATGGCCAGTATTTCTGTTGGATTTTCTGAAATTGGAAAATACGCTAGCGGTTGACGCTGTACGGATCATACTGCTGCGCCGGATTATATACTCCCGAACGGTATTCACCCGTCAGGCTGGGAATCTTCATGCGCATACCCGGATAGATTAAATTGGGGTTCGATGCATCCGGCATATTCCGTTTATTTTCCGCATCCTGATACAGGTTCTCCCACAGCAGCGGATTGTTGTAAACATAGGGACGACCTGAAATATTCCAATAGCAGTCTTTGGTGTCTGCCCACGGGCGCACCACGTAATACTCAGGCAATGGCGTTATCTGCCGCACGCCGTCAAGACTTGCGATAACCTGCTGCGCATAGCGTTTTGCGGTCTCGTAATCTTCGCCCTGAAACGCGTTCTGCGCTGTGTTGTACGATTCACTCGCCGCGGTGTACGCCATTGGGAAATTGCGGTCCGCGTCAATGCTTTTTGCCCATGCCAGACGGCTGTACGCACGCTGTAGTTCTGTCTCCGCATTCTGACGGAGCATCATGCGTTCAATGTACGCACGCGAAAGCGCCGCATTTTCCTCTGCCTTGATCGACAGTTCAACAGCACGGTCGTATTCACCCGCGTTGAAAGCTGACTGAGCCTGCTTTGTGTATTCATCAGCAAGTTTTTGATAGGTATTGTTGGTGTAACTTGCAGCGGACACAAGCGCGCCAACGGATAGCATACACAGTGTCAAAAAAATAGGTTTCATTATTGTGCCTCCTCTGCGTCAACAGTGTCAGGGATATCCGCCACGGCGTCTTCCGGATTTTCATATGTCTCTTCCTCAAGAAGGACTGCGTCTGGCGCTTCAATGCCGTCAAGGTTTTCATCGGTGATTGGCGCAACCGTATCAGCCTGTGCCGCAAACTGCGCGCTTTCTTCGGTGCGGCGGCGTGCAGCATCGATGGCTTCTTGCGCTTGCCGACGGCGTACCGACACGACGTCGTACAGCCGTTCAAATCGCTCGGCAGCGGTACGGTAATGCCGATAGGCGGATTCAGAATTGTGCAGAGAAAAGCTTGAATCACCTGAACGCATTTCACTGACACACGCCGCATACTCTTCACGCTCCGCCACACCTGCCATAACACTGTCAGCACGTCGCTTTGCCGCGATAGCTTCGGTACGCGCTGTTTTTGCCAGTTGATTAAATGCCGCATTCAACACTTTGTTGTATGAAGAAATCGCCCGACCGGTGCGTTCAATCAAGGCGTTTCCAGATACAGTCGGATCCGCAAAAGCAGCGTCAAGACCGGAGAGTTCCTGCTCGCCGCGGTTGTAATCCGTCATATTGTACGAGGCAAGCTCCTCGTCATCGATGCGTTTTTTGAGCGCACGCGCCTTTGCATAGTTTTCGAGCGCCGTATACCGCGCTTCAACATCGACATACGCAGCGGTCGCATCCGCTCCCGTTGCATCGAGCGCGCGAGCAGCAGCATAGAGCGCTTCAACTGTATTATATGCGTCCAGCCCTTCTGCACCAGCCGCTATCGCAGATTGCCGCGCGGCATCTGCACGGCTCCGGGCATCAGCATTGTCGGCCGGCTGCGACGAATCAGTGGCATCGCCCGGTACAAGTTCGCCGTCCTGACCGGTATCCGACGTATCGACGCTCTGCGTCGTTTTACACGCTATCAAAGAAAACGCGGTGAGCAGCAAGAAAATCAATCCTATCCGTTTCAAAGTAACCTCCTTCCAGTCTTGAGCAGCGGACAATGCATGCGGCATTACAAGCTGACCAAAACCGCGCGTTCTTTTTTCTTTAGAACAAAGCCGCGGCAAATATGTGCGACCTCGTCTTAAAAAAAACGCGCAACGATACACAGCCTCAGGCTGCGAGCCTGAAAAGTTTGACACTCTATCATACACTATTTCCTGTTTTCTTGCAAATCCTTTATACTGCGCTCCAAAAAAACTAGAAAAAAGTCGCTTTTATTGGTATGATAGCAGCATGGCAGATGATTTTTCTTTTGAGATAACCAAAAGTATCGGAACGATTTCGAGCGGAAAAGGCGGCTGGAACCTTGAACTCAACATGATTTCGTGGAACGGTCGGCCACCAAAATACGACATTCGCAGCTGGTCGCCTGACCACCAAAAGATGAGCAAAGGCATAACGCTTACGCAGGACGAGCTTGCGGCGTTGAAGTCACTGCTGAATACACGCGAACTCTGATTCGTACGTTGCGCACGCAGCTCCTTTTTTTATGATGATCTCGATCAGCAGCTCGCTGAGTATAGTGTACTCCATGAGCGCGCCGCCGGAACGGATCGCCATGTCGGCCGCCGCAATGCGCGCTCGGATTGCAGTTGTTTGACCTGCCGTCCAGAGCGACGCTGCCGCAGCATACTGCGCGTGTGCCTTTTTGTTCGTAAAGCCGTGCGCACGGAGCACGTCGTTGTTTGCAGCACCGGTGTGATGCACGGCATGCCAAAGAGAGAGCCGCCGAAAACACGACGCGAGCCCCGCAAGGATCATAACCGACGCTGTGTTTTTTGACATTCTAATCTTCTGTAAAATTTCCAGCGCAGTTTCAAGACGCTGTTCTGCCCGTGTTCGCGGTGTCGCCATGGCAGCAAAGAGCGTAAACGCCGATTCTTCGCGGTTATGCTCAAGCAGACGCTCTGCGATTTCCGCGGTGATGGTCGCTCCCGGCGGACATACCGCAAAAAAACGCGCGCATTCGGCACGGAGCGCCTGTGTATTATGTTCAACGAGCTCTAAAACGGTTTCTGCGGCGGCATCCGACAATACGTAGCCGTTGTCAGAAAAATATTTTTTGAGCCACGGAACTTTTCGATTTTCGAACATCTCCCAGAACACCGTCTTGTGAGCGGCGGGGATTGCAGCTGTTATTTTTTTGTCGATGGCGATTTCATTGGAAACGAGCACGAGTACGGCTGTCTCACGCGGTGCGGATTGTATCCACGCAAGTAAAAAATCGACGTCTTCTTTTTTTTTGATGACCTCTGCCGCACGATATACGATAAACGTCGCGTCGGTAAACAGCGATTCACTCTGCAACAGCGTCACGATATCTGCCACCGGCGTCTCCGTCGCATAGAAAAGATATTCGTCCACTGCCGTGTGCTGTTTTTTTACCGCGGCGCGGAGCTTTTCCACGGCGTCATTCCGTTCACCGAACTCAGGTCCGGTATAGAGATACACAGGCACTGCCATCACTTCGTCCTTGTGCGGGTCGGCACACCGTTCATCGTTCTACCAGCCTACTCTTCTTCGAATTTTGAATCGAACAGCGCCGCAATCGCCTGTGCCGCAGCGAGCTCGTCAGAACCGTCAGCCCGCAGCACTAGAACGGTGTTGTAGCCAGCGGCCATAGTGATCACGCCCATAATCGACTTTGCGTTGATCGTCATGCCGTCTCGTTCAAGCGAAATTTCACAGGCAAATTTATTTGCCGTTTGCGCAATCAGCGATGCCGGACGGGCGTGCACACCGGCACGATTTTTTACCACGAGTTGTTGTTCCACCATACGCAATTCCTCACTGTCACCTGCCACACACGGATACGCCGCACCACGTCCGCAAAAAAACAACCACGCTCTGTCCCTGTACACGCGGCACGGACAAAATGCCGGCACGGGTACAGTCGGCGGACAGCGCAACACTCAATAGCTGTCATCGCTCCCGTCATATGCGTTCTGTGCGGTGCCCGTCTCAAGCCATTTCAACACGTTTTGATTAAACTCACGCGCAGAGTCGTATCCCATACTTTTCAAGCGCTCGTTCATCGCTGCCGCCTCGATGATAATCGGTAGGTTACGCCCCGGACGCACCGGAATTTGAATCATCGGAATTTTTACTCCGAGCAGTTCCTCATACTGCTGGCCGGTGCCGAGTCGCTCGTACACTTTATCTGGATTCCAGTCTTCAAGCACGACAACCAGCTGCACTTCTTTCTGCTGGCGGATCGCGCCGACGCCGTACAACTGCGCGATATTGATGATGCCGAGTCCGCGAATCTCCATGTGATGGCTGATAAGCGCATTCGTACCGCGCCCCAGCACGCTGTTTCCGCT
>JAFUFE010000013.1 GCA_017470085.1 Treponema sp. | reverse complement strand
ACAAAAATCAAGATGGACTGAATGAACTTGTTATAGATACTCAGCGGGTAGATTGCAAATTTGCGCATGTTCCAGTAAAAAATCTCTTTTAGACTATTCGTTTCTACCACATAAAAACTGATAGCGGAGAAGAACAGGAACACCGCACCTTGAATCAGCACGCCGCCAATCACGATAACGATGTAATATATCGCCATGCCGAAATTCCACTGAATTCCTACCCGGTTTGCAGAGCTAATAAACAGAATAATTCCGAGCGCGCCGTGACCGAACGCCGCCAGCCAATCCGCTCCGCAAAGAACGAGCTGCGTCAGCAGTCCGCGCGGGCGCAGCATCACACGGTCAAAGTCGCCGTGCTTAATCCAATCGGAGAAGTCGCGCAGCGCCATAAAGAACACAATGAAAATGCCATAGGTAATGAAAATCAAGCTGAACAGGAACAGCAGCTCGTCAATGTTCCAATTGTTAATGGTGTCGAATTTCAGCAGGGCGAGGTACATTGCGATAATACCCGCTGCTTCCCGCAGGAAAACAGCCAAGGTGGCAATAACCGAATCAAGCTTATATTGGAAACGGGTTTTCAGTCCGGTTTTTGCATAGGCAAAGAACAGTAAAATAATATCCTTCATCGCTTAACCTCCCTGCACCACAAGCTTTTTAATACCCTTGCGCCAACTAAACTCGCCGATTCCGTAGAGAATCACAATCCATAGGAGCTGTCTTGCAAAGTTTATCAGAATGTCCCAGCCCTGCAATTCGCCGAGATAAAGCTGAACAGGCATGAAATAAATAGAATCAAACGGCGTGAACCGAATGACACTTCTCAGCCAGTCGGGCATAAACCACATCGGAATATACGCGCCCGCCAGGATATTGACAAAAACGTTTTTTATCGTAATGAAGCCCCAAACACTGAACAGCCAAAACGACCAGCTTTGCACAATGAAGCTAATTTGCCAGAGGACGATATAACCGAGTATCACGCTGACAAGGCAGAGCAAAACATTCAAAACACTTGACGGTGCGCTGAGATTTGCAAAGAACCCGGCAATGACCACCGTCGGCAGAAAATGAAACACCACATTAAACGCACCCTCGCCGATGTCCTCAAACAACATTCTCAGCTTAAAATTCACGGGCTTTAACAGCTCGTTGGCAATCGTGCCCTGCTTGATTTTGTCCTGCAAAAACATTTCGTTTTTATGGAAAGCGGAGCTTAATCCGAGCGAGATGATAAAGTTGGTGGTGACCATTGAAAAGGTCACGCCGTCTACCTCGCTCGCCCCGCTGTAAAGCGCCTTGTAAATGCTCCAGTACACCACGAACGAAAGCAGCGTGTTTAAGATGCCAAGCAGATAATCAAAGCGGTACGCCGTTTTGTTGCGGAATTTGATGACCGCAAATTGAAGATATGTACTCATAGTCACCTCAGTTCATCACGATTTTGCCCTCGTAGATGTCGCGGATAATCGCGTCTATCTCAGGCTCACGGATACTCACATCCTTGATGTTGTGCGTGTTCATCAACGCCGTCATCAAATCGTTCACGCTGACTTCATCCGTATTGAATGAAATCAGCTTTTTCATGGCGTTGTTCTCCACATCGGTAATCTCTGTGTCCGGCAAATCAAGCGTAATCGGCAGGCTCTCAAACTCCGCTTCGATGATACGCGAGGAAACATAGCCCTTCTTCACGTTTTCCAAGCTGCCGTCATAGAGCTTTTTGCCATCATCAATGATAATCAGGCGTTCGCAGGTCTTTTCGATATCCTGCATATCGTGTGTGGTGAAAATCATCGTGATGTTGTCGGTTCGGTTGAGCGTTTTGATAAATTTGCGGATTTTGTCCTTTCCGACGACGTCAATACCTATGGTCGGTTCGTCAAAAAATACAATCTTCGGTGAGTGCAGAAGTGCGGCGGCAATATCCGCGCGCATACGCTGACCGAGAGAAAGCTGACGGACAGGCTGGTTAATAAACTTGCCCATATCGAGCAGCTCCGTAAAACGCTCTAAATTTTCTTTATACTTTTTATCGGGGATTTTATAAATATGCTTGATAACCTCGTAGCTGTCGAGCGGCGATAAATCCCATGAAATCTGCGACTTCTGACCGAACACCACGCCGATATTCGCCACATATTCCTTGCGCTGCTTGTGCGGAACATAACCCGCTACGGTGATATCGCCGCCATCGGGATAGAGAATGCCGGAAAGCATTTTGACGGTGGTGGATTTTCCCGCGCCGTTGGGTCCGATAAACCCGACCATTTCCCCCTCTTTAATCGAAAAGCTTACGTCGTTGACTGCTTTTTTATACTCGTAGATTGGATGAAAAATATTCTTCACCGCGCCCTTAAAGCCTGTGCCGCGCTTGTGAATTTTAAACGTCTTGCACAGGTTGTTTACATCAATTATCGCTTCCATTGTTGCCCTCCTTGTAAAGCTCCCTGATGATTTCTTCTACGGTAGGTTTTTGAATTAATATATCACTCACTTTCCCGTGGGAAAGCAGGTAATCTGAAATGTCCTTTGAACTGACCACGCTGTTGTCATAGTAGAGCGTAAGCATATGGTTGTCGATCTGGTATCGCTCAATTGGAAAGTCCTGCAAATCAGGCGGCGTGTCCTGAAATTGAAGCCGCATACAGTTTAGTCCGATATGCGACTTTTTCAGCCTGTCGAAGCTGCCGTTATACACGAGTTTGCCGCTGTCGATCAACACAACTCTGTCACAGATTTTTTCAAGCTCCTCTACATTGTGCGTGGTAAGAATGACGGTGATTTCCCGCTTGCTGACAATCTCTTGCAAAATTTTGCGTATGGTTTCCTTTGCCACCACATCAATTCCGATAAACGGCTCGTCCAGTATCAGCAAATCCGGTTGAAAGAGCAGTACTGCCGCCACCTCGGCTTTCATTCGCTGACCGAGCGAAAGCTGGCTGACGCGGTAATGAAGCTGTTCCTGTAAGTCAAATTTAGGCAAGAGCTTTTTCAGACGCTGCCTGTACAAATCGTTGGAAATCCGGTAAATATTT
>JAFUFE010000125.1 GCA_017470085.1 Treponema sp. | reverse complement strand
TTCATCTGGTTCCCACGAATCCGGCGGCACATCTTCACTGTAGCGCTCATCCGGAAGCGGTGCGGCGTATTCATCTGCTGGCAGGGCGTCCTCATCCGCGGAGGCGGGAACGCTTTCGGCCATGGGCGCTTCCTCGTTTTCAAGCGCGTCATCATCTGCTGGCTCGGCTTCAAACGGCAGCTCTGTCGCCGCCGCTCCAGCTGCATCGCTTTCAAGCGCTTCATCTGCGGGAACAGTCATCTCGTCGGTGAACGGCTCATCATCGGGTACAGTCGCTTCGTCGGGGCGAGCTGCCTCATCGGCGAACGGCTCATCTGGCTGTCGCTCATCAGCGCTGACCGCGTGTCCGCGCTCGGCAGCCGTTGGCACCGCATCATCACGATTGTCATATGTCGGCGGCGTCTGTTCTACCCGTTCATTTCCCCCTACCAGTACCGCACTGCCGACGAACACATCGTCAAGCTGCCCTTTTCTGCTCGCCATTTTCACAGTGACAGGGACAGTGCGGCTGACGCCGAGCGACTCCGCTGCTTCAGGGGACAGTACAATGGCAACGCCATCCGCTGGATCAAGTGCACCGATGACAAGTACATCCGCTGTCCGCCGAGTAACAAGATTGGTAATGCTGATGCTGTCTCCCGGCAGATATCCAACGGTCTTGGCAAAAAGTCCGGCCGGCAATTCGCCATCGTTGGCAACGATCGCCCGCCCGTCAAGCGATGTATTGAAAGCAGTCAGCAGACACATGCTGAACGCTGCTATACATAGTGCACTGATCCTTACGTATGGCTTCATGTTATTCCCCTTACCGGATACCGTTCTACAATACATTGATTATCTGTCGAGCAACATTCGACGCATACTGTCTGATACTGCGCTCATCATTCTGTAGTGCCGACGGTTTGTGTGTGGTGCCTTCAACTGCTGTTCCCGACGCGATTGTAGTAGCAACCCATACGACCTGCGTAATGTCGGCAAGACTGATCGTTTCCGGATTTCGGCTCTGCGCAACGTCAATATAGACGTTAATCTGTACCGCATATTCTGCTCCAACCGCAGCCGACTCATCCACCAATTTTAGGTTCAACACACGGTCAGCACCAGAAACAACTGCTGGCATATTCGTAACGATAAAGCCAGCAGAAAAAAAAGAATTCAGCAGTTCATCTTCGATCAGAAACACTGCGGTATTTACGCTGTCGGATGCGCCGCCATGTTGGACAACCTGGATTGCCACCTCTGTGGCAGCGGCGCTGCCTGCACACAGCAGAAAGACTATACCCATCGTGCGTACCATTTTTCCCATACTACACCCCGTACACTGCTTATTCTTTCCTATCATCGGCGGAGAACGAACAGGTGTTTAGCTATTTTAGGACGACGGTGGTAAGCGACGAGTTACCACAGTGATTTTCCCGCGCCGCAATCTGTAGAGGACGGCATATACAAAACGAATACACTGTGATATGATTACCGCTATGGGAAAAAGCGATAACCGTCTGTATATCATCGGTGCCGGATTTGCCGGACGTTCAATCGCAGATGACATCAAAAGAAAAAAGATATACGGTTCTGTCGCAGCGTTCCTTGACGATGACAAAAATGTGATTGGACAGGAATTCGACGGCATTCCGGTGCTCGGCCCAATCGACAACATCGCGCAGGTCATCCGGTGTACCGCAGAAGACGAAGCTATCATCGCCATTCCGTCCGCACCGACAGAACGCATCCGTACGATTTACGAGACACTTAAAAAAAGCGGTTTTTCGCGCATCAAAATTTTGCCGGGCATCAGTCAGGTTGTCGACGGCGCAGCCCATCTGGTTCAGGCGCGTGCCATCGACCCGCTCGACATATTAGGGCGCACACCCGTGACGATTTCACTCAAAGAAAGCCTTGCCTACCTGCGCGGAAAGCGGGTGCTCATTACGGGAGCCGGTGGTTCGATCGGCGGGGAACTGTCGCGGCAGCTCCTTTCCGGCGGCGCCGAACGGCTGTATCTATTCGGGCACGGCGAAAACTCGATATACCGTATCGACCGGGAGCTCCGTGTGCTCCAGCGAGAAGGCGTCGGGGAAGCGGCCACCATCGTGCCGATTATCGGCGACATGCGCGATGCGCAGTACATGCGCTATATCATTATGCAGACACACTGCGACATCGTTTTTCACTGCGCGGCGTACAAACAGGTGCCGCTCTTGGAAGAAAATCCCGTAGCGGCAGTGGAAAACAACGTGTTCGGTACAAAAAATGTTCTTGACGCTTGCCGCGCCGCGCCGGTGCAGCGCTTTGTCCTTATCTCTACGGATAAAGCGGTCGCCCCGGTATCGGTGTACGGCGCGTCGAAATTCCTGTCAGAAAAACTGGTGCTCGATGCTGCATCGGGCGCACAGCACGGACAGCATTTTATGTTCGTGCGATTCGCAAACGTGCTCGGCTCGCGTGGCTCAATCCTGCCGCTCTTTATGGAGCAAATACAGAACGGCGGTCCGGTTACCGTTACCGATCCGGCGATGGAACGATATTTTATGACCATTCCCGAAGCCTGTTCGCTCGTCCTGCAGACGGGCGGAGTCGGGATGAACGGTGCGTCGTATCTGCTCGATATGGGAGCGCCGATAAAGATAATCGATCTGGCAGAGCAGATTATCCGCTTCAGTGGCTTTGAGCCGTACCGCGACATCGACATTCAATTCATCGGCCCTCGCAAGGGAGAACGCGCACGAGAGCCGCTGTGGCTTCCGGAAGAACAGCCGGAAGAAACCGCATATCCGAAGGTGCTCCAATTAAAAAATCAGCCAATGGACAGCGGGCAGCTAACGCAGCTTTTGAAACAGCTCGCGCCGCTGTGCTTTGCCACAGAAGCAGTACCGCCAGACACCTATCGAAACGCGCAGAAGCTCATCACGGCACTCTGTACGGCGATCCCGTCACTGAAAGAAAGCTACGCTCGTTCAGGAGCGGTCGTATGACAGACGTACCGTTTTTTAAGCCATCGCTTTCAGCAGCGGAAACGGCGCGTGTCTGTGATGTACTCCGTTCCGGCTGGCTGACAACCGGTGCTGAAACACTTGCGTTCGAGCGGCAGTTTTCAGCCTTTATGCAGACACCGCCGGAACAGAAAAATGGAGCACCCAAACAGGAAGCGGTCATCAGCCTCGCCGTCAACAGCAATACGAGCGGCCTGCTTTTGGCATACGAGGCGTGCGGCATCTGTCGCGGGAGCGCCCTCATTACGACGCCCTACACGTTTGTTTCGACTGCAACGAGCGCCGTTCACCTTGGTGCCGACGTGCTGTTTGCGGATATAGAAAAAGACAGTTACAACATTGACCCTGACGCAGTGGAACAGCTTTTAAAAGCTGACACCGCCCACCGCATCAAGGCAATCGTGCCCGTCCATGTCGCCGGGAATCCATGCGATATGGCGCGGCTCTGCACACTCGCACAGACATATCGTGTCCGCATTATTGAAGACGCCGCCCACGCTTTTCCGGCATATACCCCAGGGGGGTATGCTGGCACTATCGGCGATGTCGGTGTTTTTTCATTCTACGCTACCAAGACTATCACGACCGGTGAAGGGGGGATGATCTGTACACGAGATGCAGCGCTCGCACGGCGAATGGCCTGTATGCGTATGCACGGCATGGATCGAACGACGTGGGATCGCTATACCTCTCCGCGTGCTTCATGGGAATACGATATCGTTGCGCCAGGATTTAAATGCAATTTGCCCGACGTTTTGGCGGCAATCGGCTGTGAACAGCTCAAAAAAGCTCCGACGCTCTTAGCAAAACGGAAGGCTATCGCCGAACACTACACCCGTGCATTTCAGCCGCTCGATTTCCTGACGGTGCCGCCGGATAGCCCCGGTAACGCATGGCATCTGTACCTGCTCCGCATCGTACCGGAAAAGCTGACCATTACGCGCAACGCATTTGCGGCGGAGCTTCAAAAATCAGGCATCGGTGTTTCGCTGCATTTTATACCGCTCTTTCATTTTACCTACTGGAAAACGGCGGTACACAACTTTGACGCAGTGCACTTTCCCCACGCAGAACGACAATCGGCAACAACAATTTCCATTCCGCTGTGGCCGGATATGACGGAGGATATGGTGAGCGCCGTTATAACTGCTGTCACGGAGATAGGAGCGCGGTTTCATGTCTAAACCAAAAGCGACGGCAAAAAAAAGCGCGCCAGCAATAGAAATCGCCGACTACTATTACAGCGATTGCCGGGAACCCGACATGCTGTACGCCGCCGTAATCCGCAGTACCTGCGCATCGGGAACCATTACTGACATCGCGCTTCCTGTATTGCCAGATGGCACACGTTGCATCACCGCACGCGATATCCCCGGAGCACCGGAACTGACCGTTGATACTGTTTTGCTCCCGATTTTCTCTCGCGACGTCGTGCACTACCGCGGCGAACCGCTCGGACTGATCGTCGCGCCGGATGAAAAAACGATCGCTGCGGTGCTCGCTGAAACCACCGACGTCTGTGAGAGCCCTTCACCAGCTGATGCCGCGGGGCAGATCGCTGCAGAACGCACCATAGCGACCGGAGTATTCGCATCAGCACACAACGAAGCCGCAATCGAAGCTGTTTTTTCAGCGGCGGCAGTGACCGTTTCCTGCACGACAGAACTGCACGACGAACAACCGTACTGGACTGAACCGAATGGTGCATTCTGCTCGATAGAAAACGACAACATCACTGTGTATGCGCCGACACAAGATCCGAAATCGCTCCGCAGCGCAGTTGCGGCGGTACTCGCACTGCCTGAAGAACACATCACCATAAAAAGAACAAAGATATCACCGCAAAGCGTCAACGGACTGTGGCAGACACATGTTCTTGCCGTACAGGTCGCGCTCGCGGCATATATCACCAAGCGTCCAGTGCTGCTCGTCCTGTCGCACGAGGAACAGACGGTATTCATGCGGCCGGGGCCAACAGCACAGTTTATCTGCCGCGCCGCTGTCGATGCTGACGGACATATGCAAGCGCTCGCCATCACGATAACGGCCGACAGTGGCGGATGGAATCCAGCTGCGGCGACCATGGTCGATAGATACGTACTTGCCGCAAGCAGTATGTACTGTCCAAAAAGCGTGCTGATTCACGCCGTTGCCCGCCTGTCGCATTCTCCCCCCTTCGCATCGTCAGCGCGAATGTTTGACCGCCAAGCGTTTTTTGCGATCGAACGCCTCATAGATCACATCGCCCGTGCCGTGCATCGGCTGCCGTCCGAAGTCAGGCTGGCAAACCTTGAGCGCCAGGGAATCCTTCCGTTCTCCGTCAAAACCGGTGCGTATGGCGAACTGTACACAAAACTCATTCACCAGACGACGTTCAACCGCAAACACGCGTCGTTTGAAACTGAAAGAGCACACAGAAAAATAAGTGAAACCGCACTGCTCGCCCTGCCGCTGCGCGGGATCGGCATGGCAGGAGCGTTTGACGGATCGGATTGTCTACACCATTCATCTTTACCGCTCACGCTGACCTGCACGGTAACACGTACCGCTGACGGAAGCGTCACTGTGCAAGCTCCCGAGACAGACCAAGAAATCATGGTGCTTTGGAATACAGTTGTTGAAAACGAGCTTGGTGTCCCGCGCCAGCGAATACACCGTGTGCCGTTCGAAAATCCAGAACGATTGTCTGTACTGCCCACTGCATCGTGCGGTGCCGTCAGCATGATGACGGAGATTCTCAGGAAATGCTGCTGTGACATACAAAAAAAACAGGCGCGTGGCGATACACTGCCGCTGCAGAGCACAAAGACACTGGTGACAGCTGTAAAAAAACAGTGGGACGCCGCTGCGTTTTGCGGCAATCCATACTACACTGCTACGGCCGCAGGCACAATTGTTGAACTCCATGTCAATCCCTATACGTATGAAATGACGATCACCGGCATATGGATGCTCATCGACTGCGGCGAAGTCATCTCTGTACCAGCAGCGGAACGAGCTATCAGACGTGCCATTCAACAAGAGCTCGCCTGCCTGATAGCCCGCGAAGCACTCCCGTGCGAAACGCTATCGATTTCATTCATCCAGTCAGATGCCCCCCCCTCACCGATTGGAGACATCGTCCACAATACAGTGCCTGCCGCGTTCTGTGCAGCGCTCTCCCAGGCGATCGGTGCTCCTGTCGACCGTATCCCGTGCACGATAGAATCGATTGCGGAGCTGCACATGCAGAAGGAATCAGACATATGAAAATAACGCTCACCCTGAATGAGAAAGAAACAGCACTCGATGCCGACAGCAACGAACGGCTCTCTTCTGTATTGCGCAGGAATAACTACCGGTCGATTAAAGCAGGCTGCGGACACACATCGTGCGGAAACTGTTGCACCGTGTTGCTCGATGGACTACCCGTATCAAGCTGTATGATTCCCGTCGGTATCGTACACGGCAGCGCGATCGTTACGCTTGAACACTATGAAAAAAGTGCTGTATACAGCGATATCATGCACGGGTTTTCACGCGCTGGAATCGTGTTGTGCGGGTACTGTAACAGCGCCAAAATTTTTGCCGCGCATCACGTTATCACGCACTACAAACGACCGACGCGGCGCATCATCGATGCCGCAGTCAGGCATCTAGCACCGTGCTGTATCGACAAGGACACGCTCATCAACGGCATCATCTATGCAAGTGATAGCTACGCCAAACACATGGGGGCACACAGTGTACGGTGACAGCCACACATTGTTTTACGCTAAAACGATGCAGGAATTATTCTATCAAATGAAATCGGTTGCAGGACTGCGTATCGTCGGTGGCTGCACTGCGCTCAACACATTGCCGGAAAAAGCGCTGTCCGTACGCGCTATCCCTGAACTGCGGCACATAGACAAACATGAACGATACGTCAACTTTGGCAGCGCGGTTACGCTTTCGGACATCATCGACGTTGGCAGCAACCGCGTGCCAGAAATATTTCTGGAAGCTATACAGAGCATTGCGCATCCGTTCGTCAGAAATTGCGCGACGATTGGCGGCAACATCGCTGCTGGAACGCATGGACAGACACTCATCGCACCGTTGCTTGCGCTTGACGCACACATTGAGATGCGAAATGCAACTAAAACCATATCGGTGCCACTGACGAAATTCAACGGCGTACCAGATGGTATGGCAGCGACGCATATCCGCGTTCCCCTGCGCGACTGGAACATATCGGTGTTTCGCCGCATCGGACCGCAGCACGTTATCACGCCAACATCCGCGGCATTTGCATTTCTGGCCGCGAGTGAAAAACGCATTCTCACGAACATCAAGATTGCATTTGCCGGACCGATAACGTTCCGCGCAATCGAACTTGAAAACAGGCTCATAAGCTCTCGGCTGCCGCTTTCACCGAAAGCCGTTGCGACAGCACGGACGCTTGCCATACGGCAATTCGACGCATGCGCTGGAGAAAAAGAATTTCCCCGCGTGCTTCGTACACAATTCATACGCATTATACAGGCAGCGCTTGAACAGCTCACCTGATGCGACAGCAAAATCTAATACTTACTGTATGAGCATGGCATCACCGTAAGAAAAAAAACGGTAGCGCAGGCGCACCGCTTCTCTATAGGCAGCGAGAACACGCTCGCGTCCAGCGAACGCACTGACCAGCATGAGCAAGGTTGATTCAGGCGTATGGAAATTGGTAAAAAGCTGATCAACGATTTTAAACTGATAGCCGGGATAGATAAAAATATCAGTT
>JAFUFE010000124.1 GCA_017470085.1 Treponema sp. | reverse complement strand
GGACAACCTCCCTGTTGTCGAGCCGCGTGAGCATCCTTGTGCCGAGTTCTTTGCTAACGAGCGCACTTTCTGCGGAAGCAGCAGAGCCCGCCGTGTAAGCCCTTTAGTCCACCGCAGTGTGCCAACGGCACACGAGGGGGAGGAGCGTGAGCGAAGGCTGGAAGGGCGGCTCTTCCCGCAGCGTGCTCCTTATCCGCCCTGCAACCGCCGGGTTGTCCGTCCTTCTCCATTTGTACGTCGTCGCTTTTGCCGCGCGAGCGTCCTTACACGGCGTTCTGTGCTGAACTGAGACGGTAATTTGTAATTTTTGAGCGAAATCCCTTGCACAGCACAAATTTTATTTATAAAATATAACAAATATGCCGATGATAGCATGAAGTATGTGAACTAAAAATAACAAAAAATAAACAGTGCACATACCGCGCGTAAAAAGCGGCGCGTGCCGGGCGGCGGTAAGAAGCGTGATAGCTCGGCAGAATTTTCTGGCGTTTTTGTGACGCAGGCTTTTGGAGGAAATGATATGGCGTGTAAGAAATCGTGTACAACAGGAACACTATTGGCACGGACGGCTCTATGCGCTCTGTGCGCTTGTGCTGTGTGTGCCCCTTGTTGTTGGCTGCCCGAATGGCGGCGGCGGGAATGACGTTCCGAGTGAGCCGACTGCAAAAACCTACACTGTTACGTACTCAACCGGCAACATCGCAGGCGTAACGGGCAAGGTACCCGCCGCGCAGATTAAAAAAGAAGGGGATGTCGTGCTCATTGCAGGAAATTCCGGAAACCTTGAGCGCGCAGGCTACATCTTCAAAGGCTGGAACACTGACCCCGACGGAGACGGGACAACGTACTGGATTGACTACAGCTTTGACAAAGACGTCAACATCACGCTGTACCCGTTCTGGTATAAAGGCATTCTCGTAGAACCGGGCAAGACGTCAGAAGAGATAGGCAAGCTGACGGAAAGCTGGGGCGTTGTGGTGGAAGGAGAAGCAACCGCCGAAGATTTAAAGTCAATCATACAGGCGCTGAAGGCAAAACAGACCGCTACTCCGGGGGTTCTTGTTTCGCTTGACTTAACGGGCGTAACGGGAATTGAGGAGATTGGAAAAGACAATGACCATTCGTTTAAGGGCATAACGAATTTAGAGAAGATAGAGCTGCCGTCTGGGGTGACAACGCTGTATCAGTCGGCATTTGAAGGCTGCGATAATTTGCGGGAAGTCATCATCGGAGATACGGTAACGAAGATAGAGGCCGATGCGTTCAGGAACGCCACACGCCTTGAGACGGTGGTATACAAAGCGGCTTCCATGCCGAGAAGTACGTTCAAAGGTTGTTCTGCCCTAAAAACCGTTACTATTGGGAAGAAGTGCAAAGAAATAGGGCGTGATGCGTTTGAGAACTGCCCCACACTTGAAACGGTAACGTTCGAGGCAAGCACCGCAACCTGGGCATGGGATGACGGCTCGGCGTATGACGGCGTAAAAAGCTGGATTGTCAACGATGCGGCGGTAAACGGCGCGCGTATCAGAGACTTCAACACCAAGGCGGGCTTACGACAGCAGTAAGCGCATGCGGTAACGGCTCTATTCAGCTGTACTGGTTTTGGAACGCTGCGCGACCTTGTGTCGCGCAGCGTTTTTTTGTGCCGTGTATGGCGTTGGACGGTGACGCACTATCGTATTTTCTGCGGAAGACGCCTCCATCTCAAGGCGCATGATTCGCGTGCAAAAAGCGCGGTCAGATTTTTTCATGCTTTCAGCGTTCTATTCAATCAGTGAATCAAGCGTTTTTTCAATATCTGGAGTGAGCGCACCATTCTTTTTAAACGCCGCTTTTGCTTTCTGCGCCATTTCGGACGACTTGCTGTTGTTGCCAAGCACATGCAGCGAATACGCGTAGTGAAAATAGAGATTTTGGGTTGCCCCCAATGATGCTGCATACGCTTTCAAACAGCTTTCAAAAAACTCAGGGAGCCATTCTTTGACGCCCGCATCCATATATTCTTGCATCACCATCTGTGGCGCAGACGGATTTTCAGGCGCGAGTGCGTACAGCGCTTTTGCAGCCTTTAAAGTTTCTTTCCGATTTTTTTAACGGGCATTCACTGCAATCGTCTGCTGTACAATTCTGTAGTCGTTTGGGAAGCGCGCCTTGCACTCCGACAGATATTTTTTTGCCTGCGCGTAATGCTGCATTGCAATGCAAATTCTTACGCACACAATATATGCATCAGATTGATACTCTGGGCTATCGTCATACTTCTCAATGCTCTGTGCCGCATATTCCAATGCTTTTTCAAAATCGTTCATCCGGTAACATATCGCGCCAAGATTAAAACAGTCGTCTGCAGAAAGTGCAAAACCTGCGTCAATCTTTTTTTCATAAACCGTTCGCGCGTGAACGACATCGCCCAAGCGGTAATACGCAAGACCGAGCACGCTCAGCGAATATGAATCATAGCAGTCGCCGTCAAAAGCTTTTTGAAGATATTCAATAGTATTGCTTACAAGCTCTTCCTCTGAAACAAGCCACTGCTCCCCATAGCGAGAAAGAACATCATCGTAGTAGAGGCCGAGCGCATAATCGAGAATAGGCTTTTCACCATTTTTCTTTTTGAATGCGGCAACTGCTTCAACAGGATTGAACATGACCATGCTGAACTCGCCCGTACCGCCGCGAACATCATGCAGCGTTTCGCCCGGCGCAAGGTTTTTGAAGGCAAACATTTGGTGCATCATGCTCTGCGAAAAATAATTGATGCAGATTTCAATCTGCTTTGCGAGCACATATTCATTTTCACCGCCGCTGACAGCAGCAAACGCAGATTCATACTGCTGCTGCTCAATGAGTTTGTCTACCCTTTCAAGCAGTGCGGCAGTTGCCTCATCTGCTCCCGAATAGGGATTTTTTTGCGCAATCGCGCCCGCAAGCACAGAAGCTAACGCCGCCAGTGCAAAAATCTTTTTCACGCCCATTTGTCTGTACTCCTACAAGATGATATGGCCGCTATTGTATCATACTTTCAATAAAAAAGCACCGTGCGTGCATGTATTTTTTGATAAATAATTTTTAACAGATGTATCGATAACTTCTTGAAAAACGTAACGTTCCCGCAAAAATTATGATGCCACATCCATGGCAATATCACAATCGGTACTTCTTAGAGTGTAGCCGTGGTTTGAAACTGCGAGCGAAACAGATAAAGCACGTTGCATTGCATACTTCACGCACGCTATACTTTCTCCATGGATACGTTCATATTCCACGGCACGTGGCTCCTCGTTACGGAAACGGCACGTACGCTCCCTGACGCTTCAACCGTCGAATTGCTCCGTGCCGCACACCTGCTGACACATGAGTTCACCGATACGGCGCACAACTTTTGCTGCGCGGTATACGGGGAGCCCGCCGCAGCCGGACCAACAAAAATAGAAGAACGAAAACTCAACAATTCAAGTGCGCGTGACACCGCCGGTAAAAAAGCGGATGGCGCCCCCGGTTGTATGTTCATTCCGCTCCGTGCGTACTTTTGGGAACAGGGATATGAAGAAGGCGCACGTGCAGCACGGGCAAAAGGGCTTTTGGCATGGCGCATAAACACGCGTTATTGTTCCGCGTGTGGTATGCCGCTTACGGACGGTGCCGACTGCACACTCCGTACGTGTTCATCGTGTCATACAGATTTCTTTCCGCGCATAGAGCCCTGTATCATCGTGCTCGTCAACCGGAACGACGAAGTGCTTTTGGTGCGTCACAAATTCAGAAACCAAAACTTATTCGCCTGCATCGCCGGATTTGTCGAAATCGGCGAAAGCATCGAACAGGCGGTCAGCCGTGAAGTACGCGAAGAAACGGGCATCGAAATCACCGGCATCCGCTACTGTGCGAGCCAAGGGTGGCCGTTTCCCGATCAGCTCATGCTCGCATTTCGTGCAGAATACAAAAGCGGCACTATACAGATACAGGAAGAAGAACTGTGCGAGGCACGGTGGTTTCCGCGCCATCAGCTGCCGAACATTCCGCAACCGGGAAGCATCGCCTACCGGCTCATCAGCGGCGAGTTTGATTAGCCCACTCCGCACGACTCCGGCTGCAAAAATCGTTTACCCCCGCTACATCGATCGTCGCAAACAGATCGTCGAGCGTTTCACGCCGGCGAATTTCTTTAAACGAACCGTCATCCCGCAAAAGTATTTCACCACAGCGCAACTTGCCGTTGTAATTGAATCCCATGGCACGGCCGTGTGCGCCGGCATCGTGAATAATCAATAGGTCGCCGCGGTCAATTTTCGGCAACGCACGCTGAACGGCAAATTTGTCGTTGTTTTCACAGAGCGAGCCGACCACATCGTACACGTGCGTGCGCGGTGCAGCTTCTTTGCCACTCACCGTGATTTCGTGATACGCACCGTAAAGCCCCGGCCGCATCAAATCCGCCATGCACGCATCAACACCGATGTAATCGCGATAGATGTGTTTTTCGTGAATCGCAGTCGTGATGAGATAACCGTATGGCCCAGTTATCGGGCGGCCACATTCCCAGTACGTACCGAGCGGGTCAAGTCCTGCCGGAACGATGATGCGCTCATATAACGCTTTGATGCCGCGCGCCACGGTGTCAAAATTTACGGGCACCTCTTCAGGACGATACGGAATGCCGATGCCGCCACCAAAATCGACGAACTCGATTGCGATGCCGAGCTGCGCTTTGATGTCTCCGCAGAGTTCAAATAAAAGTCGTGCCGTATCGATGAAAAAATCAGAATGTAATTCATTTGACGCCACCATCGTATGCAAGCCGAAATGCCGAGCACCGAGCGCTCGGCTCTGTTCATATGCAGCAAAAAGCTGATCGCGCGTGAGGCCGTACTTTGCTTCCTCTGGCTTTCCAATAATCGCATTCCCCCCCACCTTGAGCGGTCCAGGATTATAGCGAAAGCTGATGGTAAAAGGAAACTGTCCGCCGAGCGCCTCTTTTAAAAAGTTAATATGCGTGATGTCATCCAAATTCAAAATCGCACCGAGTGCAAACGCACGTCGATATTCATCCGCAGGCGTATCGTTTGAGGTGAACATGATGCGCTCACCCCGTATACCGGCCATGTCTGCAAGCTCAAGTTCCGCACGACTTGAGCAGTCAGCGCCACATCCTTCGTCGGCAAGTATCTTGAGCAGGTACGGATTCGGACAAGCCTTGACTGCAAAGTATTCGCGGAAACGCGGAAAGCTGCTGAACGCTTGGGTAAACGCACGCATGTTTTCCCGGATGGCGCGCTCGTCATACAGATAGAATGGCGTCGGAAACTGTCGTGTGAGCGCAGTCAGTTCATCGTGCCCAAGCGGAAACAAAGCACCCATCTCCTTACGCGTCAATCTCCTGCGCCAAATGATGCACGATAAAGTTGCGCCGTTCAGGTGTATTCTTGCCCATGTAAAACTGAAGCACTTTCGGCACTGTTTTGAGCGTTTCGATTGTGACAGGAGTCAAGTGAATGCCCACATCTTCACTCTCGCCCGCTTTGCGCGGATGAATGAACTGCCCGAACTCGCCGGGACTTATTTCTCCCAAGCCTTTGAAGCGCGTCACTTCTGCGCTTGCACCGAGCGCTTTGAGCGCCTTGTCGCGAGAAGCTTCGCTGTAGCAGTAGCGCGTCGTCGTCTTGTTGCGCACGCGGAAAAGCGGCGTTTCCAAAATATACACGTGGCCGTCAGTTACAATTTCCTGGAAATAGAGCAAAAAATACGTGAGCACAAGATTTCTGATATGGTAGCCATCATTGTCAGCGTCTGTTGCAATCACAATTTTTTCATAGCGCAAATCACCAATGTCTTTTTGAATGCCGAGCGAAAACGTCAAATTTTTAAGCTCCTCGTTTTCGTACAATGCTGATTTGCGCTTGCCGTACATGTTTTCAGGTTTTCCGCGCAGTGAAAAAATTGCCTGCGTCGCAACATCGCGTGAGCCAACCATAGAGCCAGTTGCAGAATCGCCTTCCGTTATGAAAATCATCGACTCCGCGCCTTTTTCGCCATCCTGCACGTGATAACGGCAATCCTTGAGTTTCGGGATTTTGAGCGTGACGCTTTTTGCTGCCTCGCGAATCTGCTTGTCAGTGACGCTGTTTATCTCTGCATGCGCTTTTTGATTTTTAATAATTTTCTCTTCGATTTCTCCTGCGATGTCGGGATTGTGGCGCAACCAGTCATCTATTGCAAACTGCGTCTCTTTCATAATCGGCGCGCGCACTTCCACATTGCCGAGCTTGTTTTTCGTCTGGCTCGTAAACATAGGATTGTCAATGCCTATTTTAAGCGCGACGAATAAGCCGCCCGTCGCGTCGCGCACATCGTATTCTTTTTTGTAGAATGTGCTCACGCCTTTTGTAAATCCGTCAAGGAACGATGTGACATGCGTGCCGCCGTCTTCTGTGCTCTGACCGTTTACAAACGAGTACACAAATTTGTCAAGGCTGTTTGTGTGCGTGAGCACAAACTGAATCGCTGTACCGTTATACGTAAACACAGGATAGAGCGGTTTGCTTTTGCCCATCTCATTCGTGAGCAAATCTTCAAGCCCTTTTTCACTTTTATATTCTTTACCGTTACAACTGATGAGCAGACCTGGATTCAGGTATGCATAATTCCACAGGCGTTTTTCAACCATGTCCATGTTGTACGAATATGCGCCGAACATTTGCTCATCGGGAACGAATTCGAGATACGTGCCGTTTTTTACACCGTCTTTTGCTTTTGTTAATTTTTCGCTTGTCTTTTCGCCACGCTCATATTCGACGACAGCCATCTTCCCATCGCGGATTGATGCGGCGCGGAAATACGATGAGAGCGCATTCGTTGCCTTTATGCCCACACCGTTCATGCCGATTGCCTGCTTGAACACGCTGTCGTTATACTTTGCGCCCGTGTTCACATTTGAAACGCAGTCGTCGAGTTTGCCGAGCGGAATGCCGCGCCCGTAGTCACGGATTTTGACGCGCCCATTTTCTATGCTGATATCGATTCGCTTGCCAAAGCCTTGCGAGAACTCATCGACCGCATTGTCAATTCCCTCTTTTAATAAAATGTAGATACCGTCGTGTT
>JAFUFE010000123.1 GCA_017470085.1 Treponema sp. | reverse complement strand
TTGACCCGCGGGGGGAATTTACAAGAGAATGTTTCTATGAAGCGGCGGTTTCAATGTGTTTTCGGCGCGGTTGTCTTTTTTCTGCAGGGCAGCGTATATGCGCAGTCGATTACAACAGCAACAGATTACTTTCGTTCTATCTCTGAATATTATGCAACGCTGATGACATACGAGGCGGATGTCGATATACGTGTTGGCTCAAACGATCTGTTTGGCCATGTTTCATTTAAACGCCCGGATCTTCTCCGCATCGATTTTACCAATCCGCAGGGGCAGGTGATTTTGTACAACGGTGATCTGCTGACTATCTATCTGCCGGAAACGGCGGCGGTACTCCAGCAGCAGGTACAAGGCGACAATGCCGGCTCAACGCTCGCTACGCCACAGGGGCTGTCGCTTATGAGCCGCTACTATACGGTGGCGTACGAGACGGGGCAGCATGCGGTAACAGTGCCCGACATACCAGACGAGCAGATCATCAGCCTGATGCTGTACAACCGGAGTGCGGCGGAATCGTTCCGGTCGATTAAACTGGCCGTCGGGGTGGACTCGAAGCTCATCCGCCGGGTTGAAGCGCGGACGGTCGGCGGGGATGTCTTTGTGTTTTTGTTTTCAAACTATGTATTGAACAATGTCATCACAGACCAGCGATTTATCTATGATCCCCCGTCGTCGGCAAACAACTATAACAATTTTCTTTTCTCGGAGTAAAATAAATGGACAGCTATGGAGAAGTGTTGCGAAAACGGCGTGAAGAACGGTCGCTTGACATTGCCACAGTTGTTCGTGAAACGGCCATTACTCGGGAATATATCGAAGCGCTTGAGACGGAGAATTCCGATGCGTTTCCCGGCGAAGCGTATCTGGTGGGGTTTCTACGCAACTATGCAAATTATTTAGATATTTCGCCTTCGGTTGTCATCAATCTTTATCACAATAAAACATTGCAGGAATCTCCGGCACCACGAGCGCTGCTGGCAAAACGGCGTGCACCGTTTGTCATTCCGCTCGCTGTTGCCGGAGGCGTTATTGCAGTGCTTCTGCTCGGTGTTGCGGTGTGGATGCTGTATTTCCGTGCATCGTACCGGGACGGCCGCAACGTCGTGCTGTCTGCACCGGAGAGTTTCCGTACCTATACGCTTTCCGACACGACGTTCCGTGGCCGGCTGTATCGCGGGGATCAGGTTGTGGTACCGTCATCAAACGGCGACATCGTACTAACCGTGCGCGACACGCTTTTTTCATTGGGACTGGAGACGCCGGTCGGTGCGCTCTATATTGATTTAGCGGAAGAAATGGAACTGGATGTCGATGGTGATACGGTTCCCGACGTGATTGTCTATGTGTCTGATATTTCGTCAAACGATGAGTCGCGCGGTGCTGAAGTACGCATGCTGATGCGCCGGAGCGGCGTCGGGCAGGCAACAGTCGATCTTGCTTCGACAGAGACGCTTTCAGAGGCGGATATCAAAAATCATGTTCCGTTCGTTATCCTCGAAGACAACCGCGCGTATCCGTTTACGCTGAACGCCGTTTTCCGCGGTTCCTGTGAATTCCGCTACCGCATCGATAATGGCAGAAGCGAAGAGTTTTACCTCAGTTCTGGTCAGGCGGTTACGATATCGGCGAACAACGGTATACGCGTATGGATGTCGAGCAGTACCGCAACTATTCTTTCCGTTCTGGCGAATGGGCGGACATACACGCTGGACGCTGGGCGTGCCCGGCACGTGTTGGTGGAGGATGTTCGCTGGATCCGTACGACTGACGGGCGCTATCAGCTGGTGGTGGTAGAGCTTGACTAAATTCTTTATCGACCAGCACGGCTGTGCAAAAAATCAGGTTGACGGTGAACTGGTCATGGCGCGCCTTTTGTCGCTCGGCTATGAACAGACGTTTACCCCTGCGCTCGCCGACGTTATCATCGTTAATTCGTGCGGCTTTATCGCATCGGCAAAAAAGGAATCGCTCGACGCCGTGTACGCTGCCAAGCGGGCGTATCCTGACGCAAAAGTGGTGCTCGCCGGTTGTCTTGCAGAACGGTACGCGGAGACGTTTCGGACGGCACTGCCTGAAGCTGATGCCGTGTTCGGAAACGGCGACCTTTCGCGGATTGGCGACGTTGTTGGAAATGTGCTTTCCGGTGAGCGTACGATTTTAGTACCGGAGCAAAAAGGCATTTGTAGCGGTGAGCGCACCCATTTTCTGTCTTATCGTGGGGCGGCATACGTCAAGCTGACGGAAGGATGCAGCAATCGCTGCACGTTTTGCGCTATTCCGCTGATCCGCGGAGCGGTGCGGAGCCGTCCTGAGGACGACGTCATTGCAGAGATACAATCGCTCGTGGCGCGCGGTGTTTTTGAAATCAACTTGATAGGGCAGGATGTGGCGGCATACGGTACGGGTATCGGTGACGACGTGGCGGGGCACGGCCGCGCGCCGCTTCCTGCGTTTTCAGCGGATGGGAAAAACACAGGAACACAGACGCAGTCGGCGCTCGCTCACCTGCTTGGGCGCATTGCCTGTCTTTCTGGCGATTTTCGAGTGCGGCTTTTGTATATACATCCCGATCATTTCAATCGCGATATTTTACCCGTCATCAAAGACGAGCCGCGGATCGTGCCGTATTTTGACATTCCATTCCAGTCGGGTGCTGACACCGTGATCCGTGCGATGAACCGCATTGGGCCGGCGCAGGAATACATACGATTGATTTCCGATATCCGTGCCGCACTTCCCGATGCAGTTATCCGGACAACGTTCCTGACGGGATTCCCCGGAGAGACCGACAGCCACGCCGCCGAAACAGAACGATTTTTGGCGGCAATTCAGAGCGACTGGTCGGGGTGCTTTACCTATAGCCGTGAGGAAGACACGCCTGCGTATGCACTTAAAAAACGGGTGCCACATAAAATCGCCGCTGCCCGTGCCGCAACACTGCAATCTATTCAAGCAGACATCACCGCGCATCGCCTTGCCGCGCGTATCGGGGCGGAATACGATGTGCTCGTAGAAGAAGTTTCCGCCGGTAACGACGCCGAATCGTTCGCCATTGCACGCGCGTGGTTTCAGTCTCCCGAAGTTGACGGAAATGTTGTTGTGCGGTATGCCGCAGACGACACTGAAGCGCGCCGTGCTCTGCGTGCTGGGCGCGTCGTGCATGTCCGCGTGGATGCAGTGACCGGCGTTGATCTGGATGCGCATTTTGTCTGCGATTCAGCGCTGCATCCGCGGGGGGAGCGTCCGGATGTCTCACCGCTGTTTTTTGCTCCTGAGGCGTCTGCGTAATGGATTCTGCCGCCGAGTGTCTTCCGTATCTTTCTGCACTCAACGAGCGTCAGCGAGCAGCCGTTGTGCATGACGGCTCGCCGCTTTTGATTCTTGCCGGTGCGGGTTCAGGAAAGACGCGCGTCATCACAACAAAGATTGCCTATCTGATACGTGAAAAAGGCGTAGACCCGCGTGAACTTTTAGCGGTGACGTTTACTAAAAAGGCTGCGAATGAAATGGCCGCGCGCGCGCGCGCGATTGAGGTACGTGCGGAACACGCACAACTACGGACGTTTCATTCGTTTGGCGCATGGTTTTTGCGCGCGTATGCCGAAGACGCCGGTCTTTCAAAATCGTTTACCGTATATGACGACGGCGATGCGGTAACGCTTTTGATGAAAGCGGTGCCGTCGCTTTCTAAACAGCAAGCTACCCGTGTGGCACATCGGATCGCGCTTGCCAAAGATTATTGTCTTGCTCCCGACGATGACTTAAGCAGTGTGTGCGGCACTTTCGATGCGGCGGATCTGGCGGCATTTTATACGGCGTATGAAAAACGGCTCCGCGCCACCGGTAATGCCGACTTTGGCGATTTGATCATGCTGCCGGTCATGGTGATGCAGTCAGATGAACGTATCCGGCTCCGTATGACCAGTCGATTCCGCGTTATTATGGTGGATGAATATCAGGATTCAAACATCGCGCAGTTTCAGTTGCTCAAGACGCTTTCCGGCGCAGGATGTGGCGACGGCGCATATGTCTGTGTTGTCGGTGACGATGACCAGTCAATTTACCGTTTCCGCGGCGCCGAGGTGCAGAATATTCTGTCGTTTCAGGACTGCTTTCCCGGAACAACGGTCATCAGGCTGGAGCAGAATTATCGTTCAACGGCGCAAATTCTCGAAGCGGCTTCCCGTGTGGTGAGCAACAATGACGGCCGGCTCGGCAAAACACTGCATGCAGTGCGCGGTACAGGCAAGCAGCCGGTACTTGCATACGTGCCGAATCAAGAAGCAGAAGCGCAGCTGTGTGCTGACATGATTGCGAAGTCGCATGCCGGAACGGCAAAATCCCCCCCCGTACCGTACAGTCAGTGGGCGATTTTGTACCGCACAAATGCGCAGTCGCGGAGTTTTGAGATGGAATTTCTTAAGCGGCGGATTCCCTACGTGGTGGTCGGCTCGCTTAAGTTTTACGAGCGCGAGGAAGTCAAAGATATACTCGCTTATCTTTCATTTATTGCAAATCCGCGCGACGAGCTGGCATTTCGGCGTATCGTCAATAAGCCGGCACGCGGCGTCGGAGAGAAGACGCAAGATGCGATTTTGGCTGCGGCGCGTTCAGTTCCAGCGGAGACGGCTACCGGTTCGGGCGGAGACCTGCTCGCTGCGGCAAAGCGGAGTGCTGACACGTTGCCCAAAAAAGCTGCCGCCGGCATCCGGGAGTTCGTTCTCCACATAGAGACGGCGCGCGCCGCACTTTCTGATGGCGGTGCGCTGTCCCGCGTGGTGCAGTGTATTGCGGAACAGTCGGGACTGCTCGAATATCACCGTGAAGATGAAATTGCCGGAACGAATCGTGAGGCGAACATTCAAGAGGTGGTGAACGCTGCGGCACAGTACGCGGCAACAACTGATGGATTGCTGTCGTTTTTAGACAGCATCGAGCTTGACCGTACGCTTACCGAAGAAACAGAGAGAGGGGGGGATGCAGTAACGCTTATCACACTGCACAACACCAAAGGCTTGGAGTTTCCGCGCGTTATCATTACCGGCCTTGAGCACGGAATATTTCCGCGGGCGGATAAAACGGGCGCGGAGCTTGAAGAGGAACGCCGCCTCTTTTACGTGGGTATCACGCGCGCGCAAGACGAGCTGTACATTACCTCGTGCGCGTACCGTACCGTGTTTGGGCACGGATACACACAGATGGAACCGAGCGTTTTTTTGATGGAGGCCGGCGATGCATTCCGTGTCATCGGGGAACCCCTTCACGGCAATCTGCCGGTAGCGCGCGGAGCTGCCGGTGGTGGGAGCAGCCGGTTTCCTGAGCTTGCAAAAACATGACAACGCGGCGTTACACTCTATCACGACGATTACGGTTCAGGACAGATTACGAGCGTTGATGAATCGAACGGCGAATACGTTATTACCGTACAGTTTGAGACGGGCACTCGGAAAAAATTTTTGCCTGAATATCAAGCGTCCGCGCTGCTCATCGTGCGCAGCTGATGAGGACGGTGGCACGATGACAGATGTGCTCGTTTTATGCGCAGTGGTCGATAACTTCGGCGACATCGGTTTTGTGTACCGCCTGTCCCGCGCGCTCTCTGCGTGTGCGCCACACTTTCGGCTTCACCTTGTGGTGGATGATCTAGAAACGTTTTCACTCCTTGCCCCGGGGATTGACCCGACGCGCATCGTGCAGAACTATGCCGGCTGGACGGTCTGTAATTGGCATGCTGCGGCGGAAAATATCGCGGCCATAAAAAAAAATCCCCCCCGCGTCATCCTTGAGTGCTTTGCGTGCGGCCGCCCGGCATGGCTTGAAGACGCGCTCTTTGAACACGGGTTACCGCACATCGTCCACATCATCAATATTGAATTTGTAACCGCAGAACCATACGCCGAAGAGTTCCACCTCCTTGCATCTGCCACACGGAGCCCGCGCGTCAAAAAGCTAAACTTTATGCCAGGCTTTACGCCCAAAACGGGTGGTCTGATTATAGATACACCGTATCGCGCGCTGCCGCCCGGTGCAGCGCAGGGGGGAAAAAATCTTACCAGCAGAGATTCCCTGCTTCAGAAAAACGCTGATGTATTCCGCATTTTGCTTTTTTCGTATGACCGGGATTTTTCACCGCTCATCGCTGCGATTGCGGCATTCGGCCAGCGGCAAACAACAGCGTGCGGCACAATTCAGGTTTTACTCGCTGCGGGCGCCGGTGCACCGCCATTTCTGCGCGCATGGCAAAACGCCGGGCGACCGTTTCCCGTGGAGCCGCTGCCGTTTTTACCGCAGGAAACGTGGGACGCTGTGCTGCTTACCGCGTCGTTTCTCTTTGTGCGCGGGGAAGACTCGCTAACGCGCGCATGCCTTTCGGGCATCCCATTCGTATGGCACGCCTATCCGCAGTCGGACAATTACCAGCTCGTTAAAGTGCACGCGCTGCTTTCGCGGCTGGAGCCGTATTTTGCCGCTGACGATTTTGCGCTTTTGTCGGCGTGCTGGCATGCCTACAATGCGCCGCTCGAAATGGACAGCATACCTGCTCTCGCTGAAGCGCCACCTACAAAAACGGCGCTATCCGTCCCAAAAATGCCCCCCGCTCCTGATGAAGAGAAGCTGCTCCTTTCCGTGTTGCAACGGCTTGAGCTTTTTGCAACGGGCTTCCGCGCGTTTTCCGCATCTCTCCACAAAAACGGGGACTGTGCGGCGCACCTCAGGGACTGCATAGAAAAGCTTACGGGGGCGTAAGTCAGCAGGCACGAGCGGATTTTTCATAATCACTACCGGCTGCCGCGCTTTTCTGACGGCGTTTTCCCCAAAAAATCGTGCTCGCAAGGTGCACACTGCTGCCCATCTACCGCGTTTTTGATGCATCTATGACCATCACCCGGTGTTATACATCGTCATCCTGTCTTTTTTTTTGTGAAAAATGTGTTTTTTTGCTTTTTTTACCTGAAAAATAAAAGAATATGTATTATACTTAAAAAAGTGATTAGCAGGTGTACTAAAAACGCGCACACGTTCTGGGGTCGCGTTTCTGTGCGGGACCCGCGTGTATGGCCGGTATGCGGGCGATTGGTGCAGATCTGTACCAATCGCGTGTGCACGGAAACAGCAATTTTCCTGCTGGTACAATTTTTGCAAACGGATACAGCAACAGGCGTTTTTCTGTGAGACGCTCGTATGGGAAGGAGGAGAATATGAATATGAAAAACTACCGAGGAACAGCGGTCGCTTTATTCGCGGCGTTTGCTTTTATGTCGTGCGGGCAAGCGGTAGACCAAAGCGTTGGTACCGTTATCTTTGATCCGGGTACGCTTGCGCTATCAACACGAAATGCAGTTCCTCTAGAATATGATGAGAGGGATAATCCTGTATATTATAAAGTGACGGGTACGGTAACAATTACCGGAGACTATCAGGCAGAAAAAGATATCGTATTTTATGTACGTTCACGCTTCAGGGAGAATGGACAAGAAACGTATTATGATTTTTCCCCAGTGCCGGTTATCTTTTTGCTTCCGCCGGGCGCGCGAATCGATATTGCGGTTAAATTTTTCTCTCTCAATGTAAGAGGTGACTTCTATCAAAACATATGCCAAGGCATTGCAACGGGCATCGTTGTGTATCCAGGGAAAAATCGTGTGGTCATTCCGATGTCTTATGTGGACGATGTCAAGGATGGTAAGTAGTGGCAGATTCCCCTCTTTAAGAATACCGGTGCTGTGCGGCACAGAAGAGCACGGCAAGGGCAGCCTTTTTTCGGTGTACAAAATGGTGGCACTATTTTGGTGCACGGAATTGCGCGAAACCGTTTTTTGTAGTATGCTGTATACTACTAGTTTAAATACCAGGCGAGGTTTTTACGATGATTACGACAGGTGAAATAAAAGTCGGTTCCGCGTTTATGTTTGAAGGTGCCCCGTACATTGTACAGCGAATGCTCGGGCAAAAGTCTGGCCGTGGCGGCATGGTGGTAAAGCTCCGCGTTAAGAATATCGTGACGGGTGGTACACAGGATTTAGGCATTGACGCCGGCGAAAAATTTGAAGACGTTGATTTAGACGAACACATCATGAAGCTGTCGTATATTGACGGCGACACCTATGTGTTCATGGATCAAGAAAGCTACGATCAGTTTGAAATGGCAAAGGATGACCTTGGCGATAATGCCGGCTACCTGTCTCCCGACGATGACTTTGACGTCAACATCACCTTCTACGAAGGTAAGCCGGTGGGCGTCAAGTTGCCGGTGAACGTAACGCGCACGATTACGTACTGCGAGCCGGGCATCAAAGGGGACACGAGCGGTAAATCGTTAAAGCCGGCTACGCTCGATACGGGCATCACAGTGCAGGTGCCGCTGTTCATCGATAACGAAGAAAAAATCGTGATAGACACGCGCGACGGCAGTTTTGTGGAGCGTGCAAAGTAGCGCCTGAACACGCTCTAAGGCGGTGCACGCGTTTTAAGGTGACAGTTCGGTTTTTGTGTGTCGTTCTCGTTGACCGGCAGCATAGTTTCGGTATCTGCGTGTTGTGCTGCGGCTTGCCGCGCTTGAGTTTTGAAAAAACACGGGACAGCGCACAATCGTGCTGCGTTTTTGCACTGGCGATCGGTTGCATAAACGTGAGCGATGGGAAGCCGCCCGTGCAGTTGTCTTTCTGTAACGCGGCGTATTTGTTGTCACCAATTCGTGAACGTGCTATAATAGTATTTTATGAAAAGAATCGAGCTTGAGAAAGCATACAATCCAAAAGATTTTGAAGAACGCATTTATAAAAACTGGGACGATGGCGGCTACTTTAAACCCGCTTCTGACGCGGACTCTCCTGTTCACGCTGCATACAAAACGCGCACTGCAAACATGACGCACGAAGAAATCGCGCGGCAGACGTTTTCTGTCGTCATTCCGCCGCCGAACGTAACGGGCGTGTTGCACGTGGGGCATGGCCTTAACAACACGCTGCAAGATATTGTCGTGCGCTACCACCGCATGAAAGGCGACAACACGCTCTGGCTCACTGGCACTGACCACGCGGGCATCGCGACGCAAAACGTTGTGGAGCGCGCGCTAAAAAAAGAGGGCACGTCACGAAGTGCCATAGGGCGCGAGCAATTTCTTGAGCGCACATGGCGCCTGAAAGATGAACATCATGCGACGATTGTACAGCAGCAAAAAAAACTCGGCAACAGCACCGACTGGCAGCGCGAGCGTTTTACCATGGACAAAGGCCTGTCCAAAGCGGTGCGCGATGTATTCGTGACGCTGTACGAGCGCGGCCTCATCTATCGCGGCAACTACTTGGTGAATTGGTGTCCGCGCTGCGGCACGGCACTTTCCGATGACGAAGTTGAGCACACGGAAACTGCGGGCGCGATGTATCACCTCTACTACGAATACGCGGACGGACCTGTGCCAGACGGCTCGACAAAAATTGAGATTGCGACAACGCGCCCGGAAACGCTGCTCGGCGACACGGCAGTTGCGGTGCATCCCGACGATGAACGCTATAAAACTATCGTTGGAAAAAAGGTAAAGCTCCCGCTCACTGACCGCGTGATTCCGATTATTGCAGACGCGTATGTCGATAAAGCATTCGGCACGGGCATGGTAAAGATTACGCCTGCGCATGACCCGAACGACTGGCGGGTGGGGCAGCGCAACAATCTTCCTGTCATAAACATTTTGAATCCTGACGGAACGCTGAACGAAAACGTTCCAGAAAAATATCGCGGGCTTTCGTGTGCAAAAGCGCGCGAACTCGTGATTGCAGATTTGCAGGCGGCAGGACTTTTCAAAACCGAGGAGAAAATCACGCACGCGGTGGGGCACTGCTACCGTTGCAATACGGTCGTCGAGCCGTATGTGAGTGACCAGTGGTTTGTAAAGATGCAGCCGCTTGCGCAAAAAGCGCTCGATGCGTGGAAAGCGGGCGACATCGTGTTTTATCCGCGCAAATGGGAAAACACATACAACGTGTGGCTCGAAAATATCCGCGACTGGTGCATCAGCCGTCAGCTGTGGTGGGGACACCGTATTCCCGTGTGGTATTGCCAGGACTGCGGCGAGATGATTGTATCGCGCGACGACGTATGCGTGTGTCCAAAATGCGCTTCAAAAAATCTTGTGCAAGACCCCGACGTGCTCGACACGTGGTTTTCGTCATGGCTGTGGCCGTTCAGCACGCTCGGCTGGCCGGAAGCGACAAATGACCTTGCAGCGTTTTATCCGACGAGCGCGCTTGTGACGGCGTACGACATCATCTTTTTTTGGGTTGCCCGCATGATTATGGCAGGCCTTGAGTTCACTGGCAAAGCGCCGTTCCACGACATCTATATTCACGGGCTGGTGCGCGATAGGCAAGGGCGCAAGATGAGCAAGTCGCTCGGCAACGGCATTGACCCGAATGAAATTGTCGCGCTCTACGGAAGCGATGCCTTCAAGTTTACGCTCGGCTTTATGTGCGCGCAAGGGCAGGACGTGTTGATTGACCGCGACTCGTTCAAACTCGGAAGCCGCTTTGCAAACAAAGTGTGGAACGCGAGCCGCTACATTCTCATGAACCTTGAAGGACGCACGCTCATCCCGGTAAAAGACAGCGACTTGACTGAGCTTGACCGATGGATTTACACGGAGCTTGACGCATGTGCGCGCACTGAACGCGAGGCACTTGAAAGCTACCGCTACAATGATGCCGCTTCTGCGCTCTACGAATATTTTTGGAATGAATACTGCGACTGGTATGTAGAGGCGACAAAGCTCTCTTTTAAAAATGGCGATGAGCACGAGAAAAACCGCGCTGCTTCCGTACTGCTCAACGTGCTCGAAGAAAACATGCGCTTGCTGCATCCGTTCATTCCGTTTGTTACTGAAGAAATTTACGCAAAGCTGCCGCTTGCAGACATCGTTGAAAACCGTGCGCGTGCAGGAAAAAACAGCATTATCACAAACAGCGCGTACAGCGGCATGCTCATTGCCGCTCCGTTTCCCGAACCGAACGATGCGCGCGTCAATGAAACAGTTTCCAACAGGTTCAATGTGCTTCGCGAGCTTATAAAGAATGTGCGCGGCTTGCGTACTGAATGCGGCATTGACCCCGCAGCAAAAATCGCTGTTGCTGTCGTTATCGAAAAAGGCAGCGCGGCAGAAGTGTGCACAGAAAAAACAGACGTTATACAGCTGCTTGCAGGCGTACATAAAATTGATTTTGTCGACGCAAAGCCGCAGTCTGCCATAGGCACTGTGGGGCGCGGTTTTGAAGCGTTTCTGCTGCTCGACGAAAGCGTGAACAAAACGCAGCTCCGCGCGCGATTTGAAAAAGAAATGCGTGAGGCAGAAGCTATCGCGTCTCGTTCTAAAGCAAAGCTTTCTGGTAAATTTGCAGAGCATGCCGCGAGTGAGCTTGTGGAAGCAGAAAAAGTCAAGCTTGAAGAGAACATGCGCAGAATAGAAAAACTTGCATCATATAGTGCGAGCCTCTAAATGCGGAGATGTGGAGATGGGAAAATTGAGATACGAGATGAACGGAGAGCGTTCTGGCCGCATGGACAACGAAGCTATGCTTCTTCTCAAAAATATGTATCTTGCGCCGTATATGCAGCTCGCTACTGCGCTCATCGGAAAAGCGCGGTATGCGGGCGGTGCGGTGACTGAATGCGGAAATACCGTAGAAATCATTGAACGGTGAACGGAATAAAATGCTGACGGAACAGTATGTGATGAATGTAGAGCGCGCAGACCGCATGAACGATGAAACGATGCGACAACTTAAAAACATATATCTTGCGCCGTACATGCAACTTGCCACTGTGCTCATCGGAAAAGCGCGGTATGCGGGCGGCAATATGTTCCGCCATCAGCTTGACACCATGGCAATTTTGATCGACTACGGCTACGTGGATGCCGTGCTCCTCAAGGCATCGTGCGTACATGACGTGCTTGAAGACGTACCCGGTTTTAGTCGCCACTTGATAGAACAGGCTGATGAAGACGGTCCTGCCGTCTGCCGTTTAGTGCTCGAAGTAACCAAAAAGGACGGACAAGATAAAGCAGAGTATCTTCGCAACATCATAATGACCGGAAGTTCGCGCGCAAAACTGTTGAAATGCGCTGATAGAATCAGCAACATGATAAGCCTCGGCTTTGTAAGCGACCCTAAATTTATCGAACGTTACTGCGACGAAACAGAATACTTTGTGCTTCCTATAGCGATTGAAGTTGACTACAACATGTATCAAGAACTGATAGATTTGATTATCTCCCGCAGAAAATATTTAGAAGATTCCGGATATATCGCGCAGAAAAAATAACGTGCGGCATACAGGAGCGGTAAAAGCAGCGCCGCGCCTCGTATTGCAAACTTGTATCACAAAACGGCATGTTGCCGTTTTGTGATACAGTCGAAAAGCAGGGCGCTTAAGCGCCCTGCTTCATGCGCTGGCGACAATCAGTCGAACGTATACTGTGTCACGATTTTTTTACGGTTCGTAATCTGATCGGTAAAATATTCATAGGTACAAATTCCTAGGAAAGAACCTGATATATTGTACAGATTGTTCCAGCCGAGATTTTGGAGCGCCATAATCGCGTTGTAGGAACGCTGCGAACTGCGGCAGTGGAGATACACCGGCTTATTTTGGGGAATCTCTGCCGTGCGTTCGCGAAGCTGTGAGAGCGGAATATTTTTGGCGCCAGTCACATGACCTGCCGCAAATTCATCCGGCTCCCGCACGTCAATGATGCACGCTTTTTTCTGTACCAGTTCGCGCACCGCTGAAACCGGCACTTGTCGGAATCTACCGTAGAGGAGATTCAGGGCAACCAGAGCTGCGTGATTGACGGCATCTTTGGCTGTTCCGTACAGCGGAGAATAGCAAAGCTCGAGCTCTTTTAGGTCTTCCAGTGTTGCGCCCATGGTAATCATCGCGGCAATAACATCAATCCGCTTATCTGCGGCTCCCTGACCGATTGCCTGTGCGCCGAGCAGTTTTCCGGTCGGTACTTCAAACAGAAGTTTGAAATGGAGCGGCCTACTGCCCGGCATCAGGCCGACTTTATCCTGCGGAATGATGTAGACAAAGTCATACGCGATGCCGGCTGCTTGGCACATTTTTTCGTTGAGGCCAGTCGATGCTGCATTCATGTCAAATACACGGACAACTGAAGAGCCGATAACGCCGTTGTTGTTGTGCGGAATGCCGTACCGGTGATCTGCTGCCGCACGCGCTTGGCGTTGCGCAGGCCCTGCGAGCGTCAGTCTGCTTTTTTTGTGCGTCAGTCGATTGAACACTTCTACTGCATCTCCTACGGCATAAATGTCCGGATCGCTCGTCTTATAATTATGATCGACCAAAATGGCACCGGTTTCTCCGAGCGCAAGTCCTGCTTTTTGTGCCAGCTCCGTTTCCGGGCGGACGCCGATTGCCAGCACCACCGCTTGCGCTTTGACGGTTGTTCCAGAAGCAAGCGTAACTTCCTTTGCTGTAATCGCGGAAACACTGCTGCCAAGGCAAAGCGTAACGCCGTTGTCGTACAGCGCTTTGTGCAGAATCTGTGCCATATCAGTATCAAACGGCGCCAGCACCTGATCGAGTGCTTCAATCAACGTGACGTTTTTTCCGCTCTTTTTTAAGTTTTCAGCAACTTCAATGCCGATAAAACCACCGCCGATAACGGCTACGTCCGCCACGTTGTTTTTGTTGATATATGCATCGAGCGCGGCAATGTCTGCAACGTTTCTCACGGTAAAGACGTTTTTTCCGTTTACGCCTTTAATCGAATGTGGCCGCACGGGAGCAGCGCCCGGCGAAAGAAACAGCGTATCATATTTTTCTTCCATTACTTTGCCGGTCTGTACATTTTTTACAGTGATTTGTTTTTTTGCTCGGTCAATTTTAATCACTTCATGATTGACACGTGCATCAATCTTGGACTGCTTTATAAACTGCGCGGGGCTCATCAGTACAAGATTTTCGCTCGCCGTAATTGTACGGCTCAAAAAAAACGGGAGCGCGCAGTTTGAAAATGAGACGTTTTGTCCCCGTTCAAACATAATTATTTTTGCTGTCTCGTCAATGCGGCGGACTCTCGCTGCAACGGATGCACCGCCGGCAACTCCCCCGACAATCAAAATACGTTTGTCCATAGTTTCCTCCATTATTCTGTGCGCTTAAAAACGCCTGACTGGCTTTTGTCTTTTGCATGAAAAACGTGCCGACCTGATTGCATTTTTCTCTATGCGGTACGGCACGTTTTGTGCTGATGTGATTATTTTTTTGACATTACTTTCATAAAGAAGCGGTTTCCCAGTACGCCGCCGACAACCATGCAGAGCAAAAATATCCAGCCGGAAAGCGAGAATGCCGCAATCGGGGAGTACAGCGCACCGACATTACAACCGTTAGAAAGCCGCGTACCGAATCCCATAGCAAATCCGCCGAGCGCAAACAGCAGTACTTCTCTGCCGGTGATTTTTAATCCGCTTTTAAATGTTTTTACAAAGTTTCCCGCCATAAGCAAATAGATCAATGTGCCCAGCATGATGCCCAGATTCTGCACCGTGATCGGATGCTGGAAAAACGGCAGCTCAAAGCCGCCCTTCATGCCGTGTGCAAATCCCGCGACTTGTTCTGACGAAAGACCGAAGAGCATCAAAAGTTTTCCGAACCACAAACCGTAGGGAGTTGAAGCGCCCCATTCCGAGCGGAAAATCGCCAGAATTACGCCGAAGAGCACGGTCAGCCCCAGCGCACCTTGCGTCAGTGTAAACGGTTTTGCAAAAAGATGATAATACGTTTCGCGGCTGAAAAACTGCGCACTCTGTAAATCAAACTCATCGGAACTGTTTTGGAGCATTTCTGTATCTACTCCGGTAAATGTGCCGGCCGTACGACGCTTTTTTTCATAGCGCATACTTAAGTAGTAGACGATAAGGCACAGAATGCCAGTCAGTATGACCGCTCCCAAGTAGCCGTGAAAACCGTCCCATTCAAACCAATCCGGAAAGAATACGCCGCCGTTTCCTTCACCGATCAGCATGCCGGTTTTGGTCGAAAACCACGAATCGGTAATCCAGCTTTGCGTGTTCTGGAGCGGAAATCCCACAAAGACGCCGATGCAGAAGAATAGTAACGTGATTGCAGCGCGGGGCAGACTCGTGATTATATCCGTCATAACGCCAGACGCGCAGCAAGACGACATCGACATGCCGAAGCCGAAAATAATGCCGCCCAGAATCAGTCCCACGTTGATAGGATTTACCCACAGGTCGAGCGTAGTGATGTCGTCTGTGCCGAGTGCGTATGCGGCTACCGTTATTGACGTTACAAAAAACATCAGCATCATGGCGCGCATCAGTGCGGTTGAGCCTGTTCGGCAGGCACGGTTTACACCGCCGGCAAAACCGGTCCACGCACGGGAAAGTACATACCCGAGCCCACATCCAATGGCAAGACGAATCGCCACCGATGGCAGCAGCACGCGTGCGCCGCCGAAAAGCACTACAAAAAGCAGGATGCAGCCGATTGCCGCTTCCGTCCGGCTGAATGCCGCTTTCTGCGTTTTGTTGTCCATACATCTCCTCCTCGAAGCATCGTTCTGTACAGTGCCGTTTGACTGACACTGCCTATTAATGATAAGATTTTGTTGGCACCCATTTTATCATGATATGTATATTTTTACTACCCTTATGCGTAAAAGCAAAATGATATCAGCGAAATTGTCGGCACGCAGCCGACGCGTGTGGTGAAGCAATGGAAACACAGTCTGAAGACAAAGACGGAACAGCTGCCGGTCTCAAAAAACAGCTTTCGCCTGCCCATGTCTGGGCACTCGCTTTTGGGTGCATTATCGGATGGGGGGCATTTTCATTGCCGGCGGCCGTTTTTCTGCCAAAAGCGGGACCACTCGGCACCGCCATTGCATTCGGGGTCGGCATTCTTATTATGAGCGTAATCGCTCTCAACTATCATACCATGATTGTCCGCTACCCAAAAGCAGGTGGTGAGTTTACATATGCGCAGCACTATTTTGGACGGCGGCACGCTTTTATATGCGCGTGGTTTTTGGGACTTTCCTATCTGTCGATTGTTCCGCTCAATGCGACGGGGCTTTCGCTTGTCTGTCGCTCTTTTTGGGGGCAGTTCTTTGAAACCGGATTTCATTATCGAGTGGCAGGATACGACGTATATCTCGGAGAGATTCTGCTTGCCGCTGCTGCGCTTATTTTTTTTGCCTGGCTTTCGATTCGCGGCGTGCAGCTTTCGGGAAGATTTCAGACGGTGCTTGCGATTCTTCTTGTCGGCGGCGTACTGATTGTAGCGATCGCGGCGCTGCTGTCTCCACGTGCCACTCTTTCAAATCTATTGCCTGCATTCAGCCCCAATGGTACCGGCGGCGCCGGCATTCTTGCTGTCGTCGCCGTCGCACCGTTTTGTTTTGTCGGTTTTGATACCGTGCCGCAATCCGCAGAAGAATTTCATTTTACGCCGACAAAAACGCGCCGCATTATGATTATCGCAATTATTTTTGGTGGACTGACCTATGTTATTTTAAATACACTAACGGCGGCTGTGCTTCCCGAGGGGTACGCTTCTTGGTCGGATTATCTTCAATCGTTGCCGCAGCAAACGGGACTGGCACAGCTTCCGACTTTTTATGCGGCGCGTCTGCTGCTCGGTCAGGCGGGGCTTTTCTTTATTGGCGGTGCAGTTCTTGCAGCGATTTTATCCGGCATCATCGGGTTTTATATGGCGGCAAGCCGGCTGCTTTTTTCAATGGCACGGGAACAGATGCTTCCTGCATGGTTCGGGCAGCTTCATCCGCGTTTCCATACGCCGCACCATGCGCTGCTTTTTATTATGACGCTCTCTTTGCTTGCGCCGTTTTTCGGCCGGACGGTGCTCGGATGGATTGTAGACATGTCATCTCTGGGAGCTGCAATCGGCTACGGGTATACTTCTGCGGCGGCGCTGCGGCAAGCAAAAAAACAGGGGAACCGGTGTATTGTGCTGTCCGGTGGCATCGGCGTGCTGCTTTCCCTTTGTTTTGCGGCAGTGCTGCTTGTTCCGCTGCCGGGGCTTTCGATTTCGCTGGCAAAAGAGCCGTATGTCTGCCTCGTTGTCTGGAGCGCAGCGGGGATTCTTTTTTACCGCATCGCTCAGAAATAAAATGCGGCTCTTCGTCACTGAAATACAATGTTTTACTGAAACGCGGTTCAGCATCAGCAGCGGAGGCTTTACATCGGCAGGGAGAGGAAAAAGTACGTTTTTCTGTTTATAAAAGATATGGGAAAACCATTGTGCACACAACCAGACAAAGCGGCCGAACGCTCTGCATCGGGATTACGTTAAAAACGGCGCGCTATTTCAGCGGCGTTTTTAGCCATGCATTTTTAGGCGCATACGATTTACGGCAAAGCAGTATAAAACAGGCGCAAGCGCAACGCATTCTCCTCGTGGTGCATGGGATATGAGTGCTCTGTCTTTTATTTAAAAGGACAGAACATTATGCAGTATGCTGAGAAAAGCCGTTTCAAAGAAAATCCCGATGAATATGGAATAGGGGAAAGGTTTTAATGGCGGCTGGCGATAATGCTTGCAACTGGACAGATAAGAAGTGACATAGAACCTATTGTTGAATTTTGTGTGAACAAGCACAGAGCCTTATCGATTGAATTTCTTAGGGAAATTTCAAAGACATTCAGAACGGCGTACAACGATTTGCACAGTTCGATGTTGTACAAATAGCGCGCCAATGCTGTTGCGCCATCTACGCCATCCTGCCTATAGACCGAAAGGCGAGATTTTGTAAAAATATCCTCAATTTTGTTATAAAATGCACCGTTCATGCTTTCCCAAATTTTTCACTTGATTTTACCACAAAAATTGCCTATAATAAAGTTGTGAGCCGCAGTATTCCTTCTCCTGCTTTTGCAGTGCTAGGGTCTGCGGACTTCTTTTTTAATGCTTCCATTCTTTACCCCAAATGCTTCTTGCGGCTCATCTTTACATTCTGCTGGTCTACCTTGTTATAAATTCCCCAGTGGAAATTGGCATGGGGGAGCGGAGCGTGGGGCAAAAATACTCTGTTTGCGGCTGCCGCTTGTAGCGGCATGTTTTATAGTTTTTTTACCGCAAACAGCGTGTAGCGCGTTATCGCGCGGTTTTG
>JAFUFE010000122.1 GCA_017470085.1 Treponema sp. | reverse complement strand
GCGTTACCCCCCCCCCCCCCCCCCATTACATATGCTGCCGAAAAAAATCATTGGAGAGATGATAACACTATGGCATTTGCATTTTCTATTCGCAGAAAGCTTACGGTTGTTTTTAGTGCTGTTATCATCGTGTTTGTTTTTTTTGTATCGGTGGTCATTGGATATCACGTAAGAAAGTCAACCAGTAATCAATTTCACAGTACGATTGTACAGGATGTGCAGCTTATTGGAAACAGCTTTCAAATTTTTTTCAACAGTAATTCAGCTGTATTGAACACGCTTGCCGAACATCCGTATTGCCGAGCTGCAGATAGTTCAATACATACGTATATGCAGGAACGAGAGCGCGTACGAACAACCGATGTTGTGCAAAGTGAGACAGAAAAAAACATAGCAACATTATTTCGATGGGTCTATTCGCACTTTCCTGAATATCTGGAAGTTTATATGGGAACGCGGTGGGGTGGCTATGTCACGAGCTTTGACGGTGAGATGCCGGCGGGGTATGATCCACGCGAACGAATATGGTATCACGTTGGCACAGGTGGCCAAGGGGACATCGCGGTAACCGAAGCTTTTTATTCAACTGCAATAGACCTCAATGCTGCCGCAGTCGGATTAGTGCGGAGCGTTTATTCCGAGCAGCGTGAGTTTGTAGGAAATATCGCCATTGAGTTTTCTTTAGGTGTTTTAACCGATATGGTTTCGCAATTTACGATAGGCAAACTCGGTTACGTGATGCTTATACAAAATGACGGCACAATTTTAGCTACTCCGAAACATCCTGAATACAATTTTAAAAATATAACTGAAACCAAGTACAAAGAATTCGATCGTGCTATAGAACTGCATTTCGGTACTCTGCGCGGTATCATCGATAATAAAAAGTACATTGCGGAAGTAGTTCCTATACAAGGCGTAGATTGGAAACTAATTGCCTTTCTATCAGAAGCTGAAATGCTAGAAGATTATCATACAATCCTTCACGCGATGATTATTATCGGCTGCTTTTTACTCGTCGTTTTTGGAATTGTCGCAGGAATTTTTGCTCGTCGCATTATACGGCCGATAGACTACATCATTTCAGCATTGAAGAATGTTTCAAAAGGAGATTATACAGACCGGTTGCCGATTAGGGGAAGCGATGAGTTTACCGTACTTTCGCGCTATTTTAATTCGACGGTGGAACAGAACAGCAGTGCAATTCGAGCGGTTGTTAAAAATACAGAAACAATGCAAAATGCCGGGGAAGAGCTTGCGGCGAATATGACGGAGACGGCGAGTACGGTTTCCGAAATGAGCACTCATATCGCCAACGTAAAGCAGCAGGCGCTTATGCAGGCAACGAGCGTTACAGAAGCTATTGCAGCCGTCGAGCAGATTACCGAACAAATTGCCCGGCTTGATGAACATATTACCACACAGGTAACAAGCGTAGGTGAATCATCAGCCGCGATACAGCAGATGGCAGACAGCATCAGTAGGGTGACGGCGATGCTTGCGACGAATAATTCCCTGATTAAGAATGTATATGAGCAAACAGCAAATGGTAGAAACGGCGCACGGTCAGCAAATGAAGCGGTAAACGCGCTTGCAGAGAAGTCAGATTCGCTGTTTGAAGCGAGCAAGGTGATTCAAAATATTGCGGAGCAGACAAATTTACTTGCGATGAATGCGGCAATTGAAGCGGCGCATGCTGGCGAAAGCGGCAAAGGATTTGCCGTTGTTGCAGATGAGATCCGGAAACTTGCCGAAGAATCGAACCTGCAGGGCAAAGAGATTGGAAACGTCATACAAGAATCGCTTAGAATCATTGAGCAGGTAATGACAGCGGGAAATGGCGCTGAACAAATATTTTCCCATGTATACGATTTAGTGAAAGAGGTTTCTGTACAAGAAGCTAAAATTTTTGACGCCATGCGACAGCAGGAATACGGTAGTCAAAAAATTCTTACGGCAATTGGAAATATCCGCAGTGTAACGGAAGAAGTAAAAGATGGGTCAGGAGATATGCGGAAGGGCGGGATACGCGTTATAGAAGAGATGCAAAAACTTGATGACCTTACTCGAATTATTACCGGCAGCATGAATGAAATGGCGGCAGGTTCGGTACAGATAAATAATGCAGTACAGGAAGTCAATCAGCTGACGCTTAAAAATAAACAGAGCATTCAGTTACTCGTAGAAGAAATGCGGTCATTTAAAGTTGACGCGTAATACTTTTGAACAGACAGCATTTGAACTATTGCCTGGAGTTCCATAAAATAACTACTTCATCTATTGCGTGACTCTGTGGACAGTGTGAATGCCGCGTAATTTTTTGTCGGAAGAAACTATTGTTTTGATTTTTGTATTAAAGCGATTTATCAGGAAAGCGCTGGCGCAAAGCAGTGAACAATAATTGATATATATTTCCTAATGGCGTATTGACATTGTCGGTTGGTTAGCTTATGCTAATAATATGCGGTAGCACTAACGGTACTATATAGCGCTGAAATAGTCCAGTGTTTAAGAGCACAGTTTTATTGTCTGTGGTTGTGTCCGCTCACGAAAGATTTTGTTTTGTGAGAGCAATGATAAAAAATACGTCCATGTGTTTTTTATCATTACGGCTTTTGTTCATGCGATGCATTTACACACTGCGATATCGTGTATCCGTACATTTGTATCAGTTTTCATTGCTTCGCAATGAGGATCCGCGCCCCATGGCGTATCGTTCACGCGGAGTTTTTATCAGGAGGTTATATGAAACAAAAAAAGGCACAACAGCCAGGTACGGTAAGCCGTATTTTAGCATATGCAGGAAAACATAAGCCGTTTATCTATCTTTCGCTTTTTTTGTCGGCGTTGAGCACGATTGCTATGCTCATTCCCTACGTGACTATTTTTTACGTCATGCGCGACATCATTTCGGCGTATGCCGCAGGAAACGACGTGAACATGCAGCACATGATTTTTTACGGACTCGTTGCGCTCGGTTCCGCCGCCGCGGGATTTGTGCTGTATTTCAGCGCGCTCATGTGCTCGCACATTACCGCGTTCAATCTTATGGGCAATTTAACAAAGCGTTTGACGGAAACGTTCGCGCGTCTTCCTGTGGGCTGGCATACGACACATGCGAGCGGCACTACACGCAAAGTGTTTGAAAAAAACGTGCACTCGCTCGAAGACCTTATTGCACACATATTGCCGGATGTCGTGCAAAACATTGTGTCGCCGATTGCCATTTTGTTTTTGATGCTGTTCTTTGACTGGCGTTTTGGATTGATTTCGCTCATCCCGCTTGTGATTGCGTTTGTGCTGCAGAGCGTGTTGATGGGTATGGCGGCAAAAAGCGGTTTTATGCAGCAATACGAAGATGCGCTTGAAAAGATGAACAACGCAGGTACAGAATATATACGCGGCATTTCAGTTATCAAGACGTTTAATCAATCTGTGTACCGCTTCAAAGATTTTTATACGTCGATTATCAATTATAAAGACTATGTGCTTGCGTATTCAATTTCTTGGGAAAACGGTTACTCGATTTTCCTTGCGCTGTTGAAAGCGGGATTTGTGTTTTTAGTGCCTGCCGCCATTTTGCTCGTTGGAACAATCGGCAGCGGCGCAAGCTACGTGCAGTTTTTGTACAGCTTCATCTTTTATCTTGCGCTTTCGCCAGTCGTGTACACGATGATGATAAAAATCATGTACAGCTCAAACTTGCGCGTCATGGGCGGAGACGCGCTCACGCGCATTGAAGCGATTTTAAACGAGAAGCCTGCTCCTGAACCTGCGCAATCGATTATGCCAAAACAGTTTGACATAGCGTTCAGGGATGTTGTGTTTTCATACGAGTGCAATGAGCACGAAAGTCAATCACCGGCGCGTAAAAACGCAATCAACGGCATAACACTCACAGTTCCTGAACACTCGCTCACGGCGCTTGTCGGCCCTTCAGGTGGCGGCAAGACAACGCTGGTCAATTTACTCGGTCGCTTTTGGGAGCTTGACTCAGGTGCGATTGAAATAGGCGGTGTAAATATCACCGACATAAAAACTGACGACCTTATGCACATGGTGAGTTTTGTGTTCCAAGAAAACAAACTTTTCAAAGAAACAATTTTTGAAAACATCCGCTACGGCAAAAAAGACGCGAGCCGCGAAGATGTGCTTGCCGCGTTGCAGACTGCCGAATGCATGGACATCATTGAAAAACTGCCGCAGGGTATAGACACTGTATACGGCACAAAAGGCACCTATCTTTCAGGCGGAGAAGCGCAACGGATTGCCATTGCACGCGCGCTTTTGCAAGATGCGCCTATCGTTGTGCTCGACGAAGCGACGAGTTTTGCCGACGCTGAAAACGAACACAAAATCAAAAAAACATTCAGCGCTTTGCTCAAAAATAAAACAGTCATCATGATTGCGCACCGCCTCTCTTCTGTTGTCAACGCGGACGCTATTTGCGTTATCACTGATGGCACGCTTGCAGAGCGCGGCACGCACCGTGAGCTGCTTGCAAAAAATGGCGTGTACGCGAGCATGTGGAACAATTTTCAAACAGGCATTTCGTGGAAACTCGCTGCAAATTAGGAGGAATTGAATTATGTTAAAAAAATATTTTGCGTTGTCTGACAAAGGCGCGCGCGACATGAATAAAGCGATTATCATTGCGACGGTCGGAAATTTATTTTTGATTGTGCCGCTCGGTCTTTCATTTTTTGTGTTGCGTGAATTATTAAAACCGCTGGCCGGCGGCAAGGGAGAAGCGCTCACTCCATGGCTTTTTATTGCAATCAGTGTGCTCATCGTTGTTGTCATGTTCCTGCTCGAAAAATTGAAATATCGCAAAACATACAACACATGCTATGAAGAATCTGCACACGTGCGCATAACGCTCGCAGAAAAAATTCGCAAACTGCCGCTGTCGTATTTTGGTAAAAAAGATTTATCTGATTTAACGTCGACGATTTTAAACGATGTTACAACGATTGAGCACGCAATCAGTCACGCTGCTGCCGACCTTTTCGGAGCTGTCGCATCGATTGTCGTATCTGCCGTTCTGCTTTCGTTTCTTGAATGGCGCATGACAATCGCGCTCTTTACGTTTGCGCTCGTCGGTTTTATCATTGTGTTCTTTGCGCGCATAATAATTAAGAAAAGCTTAAAGCGTGTCATGGTGATAAAGCTTTCTGTGTATAGTTTGATTCAGCAGCTGCTTGAAAACATAAAAGTGCTCAAGTCGTCAGACAAAAAAGATGATTATGTGCAGCACACAAAAGACAGGATAGATTATTTCACAAAGGAAAGCGTCAAGGCGGAGTTTCTTTCAGGCTCTGCAATGATTGGCGCAATTATAATCATTCGGTTTGGTTTTCCGCTCGTAATTGCATATGGCGGCGTTTTGATTGCGCGCGGAGAGCTTGCGCTTTTTACGTACCTTGTATTTTTGTTGATTGCGGGGCGCATCTTTGAGCCGCTTACGTCTATCTTTATGATGATTGTAGAATTTTTCATTGCGCGCACTGCGATTGAACGACAGCAGGAAATTATTAATTATCCTACACAGGCGGGAAGCGAATCGTTTGCGCCAAACGGCTACGACATTCACTACGATGCTGTTTCGTTTTCGTATGTTGACGATGCAGAGCGCGACACAGTGCACGACATCAGCTTTACCGCACAGCAAGGTGAAATCACTGCGCTCGTTGGCCATTCGGGATGCGGCAAATCGACTATTGCGCGCCTTGCCGCTCGCTTTTGGGACGTGTCGCAAGGCACGGTGCGCGTCGGCGGTGTAGATGTTTCTACCGTTGACCCAGAGACGCTTTTGACCGCATTCTCAATCGTGTTTCAAGATGTTGTGCTTTTCAACGACACAGTGTACAACAACATACTTGTCGGCAAGCAGAATGCAAGTCGCGATGAAGTTATGAACGCTGCAAAAGCGGCGCAGTGCCACGAGTTTATCGAGTCGCTTCCGAACGGCTATGATACTGTCATTGGCGAAAACGGCTACACGCTTTCAGGCGGCGAGCGGCAGCGGCTTTCGATTGCGCGCGCGCTTTTAAAAGATGCGCCAATCATTCTGCTCGACGAAGCAACTGCCGCGCTCGACCCAGAAAATGAAACGCTCATTCAGGAGGCATTGAGCACGCTTGTGAAGAACAAGACAGTCATCGTGATTGCGCACCGGCTGCGCACTATTGAGCAGGCAGACAAAATCGTTGTGCTGAAAGAAGGTGCAATCGAAGACATTGGCACGCACGACGAACTGATGAAAAAAGCAGGCTCGTATGCAACGATGTATCGTCTGCAAAAAGAAAGCGAGAGCTGGAGCGCGTAAGCAATAGATTGCTGCTGCGAAGCGTAAACCTATTCACGCTATAGCCGTCAGGTAGACCGTTAGAAATTTTTTTGCTACACCGTTTATGTGTCGTGAGGCATGTTGCTGCGCGGCAGACATGTTCGTAGCCCGAGTGCCGTTGGACAGTTTTTCTGCTGCGTAGTTGCATGGCAGAACATGCCCGCTATGCAGTATGCCCGTATATGAGCAATTACGTCTTTGTGATGTGGTGCAGTTTTTCTCTTACGGTATGCAACATTTCAAGAAAGGAAATTATTTTTTTTACTCCTTTATATCTGCGATTGACGGCAATGTACAGTGTCGCGTAATCTTTTAAGTCATCGACGAATTGTGGTGGCGTAAATCGTTTCAAAAGCTCGGAGCGTTCAGTTTCCATAAGTTTTTTATCAGCGACGGCGCTTACACCGTTTTGATCGTTATAACAAGAAATCGTTTCGTCAATGTGTCGATAAGTACAATTATATTTAAGAAACAACTGCATGAAGAAATATGAATCGTTTCGTATTTTATAGTCAGTGGGATACGGATGTGTTTTTTGTATACTGCTTTTGATCAGACAGCTTTGGTGATTTAAGCCGTCATACAAGTACCAAAATGCAGGTGTCATTTTTTTTGCCTGTGTGGTAAAACGCCGATAGCCTTTGCCGACCCGATAATAGTTGAACGAAACAATATCCTCATCAAACATATGGCGATTTATTTTCTGCAGGCTGTCATTTCCCGAAAGATAATCCCCGCTGTTGAGAATCAAGCAGTAGTCGCCATTTATATGCGGTATCCCCTTGTTTATTGCTGGGTATATGCCATCATCCGGTTCGCTACACCAGAACGAGACGTGGCGGGCATAGTTTTCATCTTCGAGCAGTTCCCGTATGACGTCAACGCTGCCGTCCGTAGAGCCGCCGTCAATGATGATGTGCTCGTAGTTGCCGTCCGTTTGAGCGGCAACACTTTGCAGCGTTTTTTGAAGCCCGGCTTTATTGTTGTAGTTGATAGTAACGATCGAAAGCAGAATGCTCATGCGGCAGCGCTCCCATTGCCTGTGCAAAAGACAACGCTGTCTTTAGATACTGCTCGCTTATTGTTCTCCGTATCGCGGTACACTTGCCGTACAATGCTGCTGCATGTCTCTTCCAGGCGCGGCGCGTTGTAGCAGACTGTTATAATAGAGAAGAGCATATATATCCTTGCCGAGCGCTGCTCCGAGTAATCCGTGTTTGGCGCGCCGTTCTATTGTACTGCCTTTGCCGCAGTCTTTGCAAGCACGTTTACCGGTGCCGCGTCACCGCTGTGCGCCGTTGTTTTCACCTTCACACAATGCTTTTTATGGAGGGGAAATGCCTTTCCCCTGCGGCGCACACGGTTGCGCCGCACCCCTTTCTCTTAAGGGGCTATGCCCCTTAAAATCCCCCTGTCAGTAACGGTGTCGCTGCTGCACAAAAACCGCACGGCGTATGCTAGAAAATGCCGGTAACCAATTTGGGCGGTACACCGCGGGAACACCGTTTTGCAATCAACAACAGTTGCGGCCTGCATCATGCTCCCAAAAAATTACTTGACAATTGTGCGCACAGCACTTACACTGTATAATATGGACTTGAAAAGCGTTTTGACAACGGAATCCGTTGACCTCCATTTAAAGGGGACTACAAAAGAACAAATTATTGATGAATTGCTCGATGTCTTGGTAAAAGCAGGCAAAGTGGCTGATAAAGAAGCCGCACGTGAATGCGTGCTGGCGCGTGAACGAAAAATGTCTACCGGCATGAAGCACGGCATTGCGATTCCGCACGGCAAAACCGACACGGTAAGCAATTTGGTGGCATGCATCGGCATCTCCGATGTACCGGTCGACTTCGATTCACTCGATCAGGAGCCGTGCCGTATTTTTATTATGACGCTGTCGCCGGTGAACAAGACGGGACCGCATCTCCAGTTTTTGGCAGAGGTAAGCCTGTTGTTTAAAAGCGCAGAAAAACGTGAGCAGATTCTAAAGACGCAGGATAAAGCCGAAGTCATCAAAATTCTGACGGAATAGCGTGCTGTCATCAAACGGGCTGTCGTTTTTTCTGAAAGGCCGCCGTCCTTGTACACTACCTGTAATCTTTACGAAGGAACGTCATGAAACGGGTTTCTCCTTTTATTGAGCGGAACGGGCTGCTTGTATCACCGGCAGACGGAACAACACTTGCATTAGACGCTGTTGCCGTCTGTTCTGTGGATTCAGTGCTGGCAGGCGTCTGTGATGCCCAGAGCGGTGTGCCCGCGGTCGAGCGCGGCGGTGCGGCAGTCGTGGCCGTTCCGATTCCTGAACAGATGGTGCTGCTTTCGGACGGTGCGTTCAATGAACAATTTTTGGCAACGGTCAGATTGTATTTAAAACAGCTTGAAAAATGCGGTATCTGGGCGCTTTTGTTGCCGGATGACGCATCTGTGTCGGTGGTTGTGCACGCCGCCCGCCGGGTCAAAGACTGTACAGCGGTCGTCGGTGTTGTGCTGCCGCCTGAGTTCACGATAGCTGGTGCGGCAAAGGCTACGGCACTTATCGCGGCGCTCACAGAAAAACATGGCGACTATCATTATTTTTCTGCTGTTGCTGGAGGAATGGCGGTCGGCGGT
>JAFUFE010000121.1 GCA_017470085.1 Treponema sp. | reverse complement strand
TACAGCGCGTTACCATAACCTACGTTTCAAAACATGGGACACCCCCCGCAGCAAAAATAGAAGACGTCAATTATCAGTTGAGTGCAGAGGATGTTTCGCGAGATAATAGTAAACCGAAAGGATTATCGGGCGATTATCTCTTTCAAGGGTGGAGATATGACGATAACAAGCAGGCAAAAGCGAATGATGTAATCACGAAGAATGTAACACTCAATGCGCTCTGGCGCTATAAGGTAACGTTTGATCCCGATGACGGTGATTTCAGCCGGTCATATAATGATGGTTCGCTGCTTGAGTTACCGGTCAACGCCCCAGAGGATCCCAGCGGCCAGAACCGGTTATTTGACGGCTGGTATTGCGACGGCGAACTGATGGAGGACAGCACAAGCGTAGAAAAGCCGCTTACGATTGTTGCAAAATGGAAAGAACCCGTATATATCGTCACGCTCAAGTATAATGACGGGACAGGAGAAAAAGAAACGCCGTTTTCTCCGATTGAAGTGCTCCAAAGCGCCCCGGAGATTCCTGCCAAGTATTTTGACCCAGCGTGGCTCAAGAGCAATCTGCTGCTCCCTGGCTTCTCTGTGACCGGCTGGAAAAAGGACGGCACCCCGATAAGCTCCCTTACGCTGACGGAGGACACGACGCTGGTTGCGACTTTAGCGGTTGAAGCCGCGCATGTGCCGGACTACATTAAAAGCCTTACCGCAAACGAAACGGTCAGTGTAACAGGGGAACTGGACGGGGACACGCTGAAAGAGATAGCAAAGGCTATAGATAAGCTAACGTTTGCTGATGCTGCTATTGACCTCGACTTGAGCGGGACAACAGGGCTGACCGCTGTCCCGAAGGAGTGTTTTCAGCCTATCGCGCATCTTAAGAGTATCAGACTGCCCTCGACCGTAGAGACTATAGAAGCAAGTGCATTTTCCGCTGCACTAGAGCTTGAGTACATATACATACCTGCGAGCGTAAAAAGGATATACTGCAATGCCTTTAAGAACTGTACGGCATTGAACAAGGTGGAGTTTGAGAATACAACGAGCAACTGGGTATTTAATGCAGGGGCTACTAGTACAAATGTGAACGGCTATTTCCCGAATCATAAATTTGATACTCCTAATGGAGGAATAACTGTCAACAACAGCAATGCAAATGTACTAGAGAAAATTTCGGATGGGAATGGGGCAGACACTCCGTACTATATTTATATAAATTAATGAGTAAGCTGTGGGAGCGCACTCTCACTGCCTGTGCGCGCCCTGCCGTACGGCAGGGCGCGTGTATGCAGACGTGCACTGCAAAATGCAATTATCCTAGCCCGCGCTGGAACGGCGGAGCGGCACGTTGTGCAGCTCCGTTCCGAAGCGGAGCGGAGGAATGGAGGCAAAAGCCGTAACCGTGTAAGCGCGGCTTTCCAAACAGCATGCTCCGTAAAAAATCGGACGACTGTCTGTGGTGCGCCACCTTTATGGTGTGCGTTGGGGAACGAGCTCGTACCGCGGCCGTGGTGGCACACATCTGGTTCATTGACTTTCCAATGCGGGCATTTTATACTGATACGAGTTATGACAAACGCAGAGATTGCCGGTCTATATGATGCGAGCGATGTGCCGCCGGTCAAAAATTGGCTGTACTATGGGTATGCCGCGCTCATGAAGCTGTTTTTCTTTGTGTTTTTCGGGGCGGGGAGCGTTGTGCTCGCCATCGTGGTATTTCCCGTTGTACGGATTTTTTGTCATCCAAAGTGGCGTTTTCAACGTGCGGCGCGTGCTCTCGTGTCTGCTACGTTTCGATTTTTTTTGGCGCTGCTCCGCATGTTTGGCTTGGTGCATTATTCTGTTCACGACCGGGAACGGTTTTGTTCGTTGCATTCAAAAATTGTGGTCGCTAATCATCCGTCGCTCATCGATGTGATTTTTATTATTTCGCTCATTCCGAATGCGGACTGCATTGTGCGCGGCGGCCTGACCCGAACACCGCTTGCCGGCGTTATCAGACAGCTGTATATTGTAAACTCGCTCGATTACGATGAAATGATTGCGCTTTCCAAAGCGTCGCTTGCTACGGGAACGAATCTGATTATTTTTCCGGAGGGAACGCGTACGCCGCGCCATGGAACGAATCCGTATAAAAAAGGAGCGGCGCGTATTGCCTATGAAACAGGGTGCGACGTGCAACCGGTGTATATCGGTGGAAATGACAAATATGGGCTGGGGAAACACGATGCATTTTTTTCGTTTAATCGTACGGAGCGATATCGTTACGATATTTATCCTTTGGAAGAGATAAAGATAGCCCACTATGCTGCGCTCGAACCGCAACGGGCGGCAAAGCAGTTAACTGAAGCCATGCATACTGCAATCGCTACGGCCGCTTTCAACATCGACGGTCGCAAAGTATAGAAATATAACGGTTGCGCTTGTGGTATTTTTTGAAAAGGCAAAGACGTCGTGCACTGCTGGCATATTCAGTCAAAACACGGTACGCTGTTCACATGAAAAACACACAGAACAATGAGCTTGCAGTGTGCGGGCTTGCGGCCGTCAAAAAGCTTGAGAAAATACATCCTGAGTGCATCAAACGCCTTTACTTTACAGAAGCGGTTGCGCCGCTGTTCGGCGGATTGTGCAAAAAGCTTGCGCGTAATCGCCGCATATATAATGCGGTTGCCGCCGCTGATTTGGAAAAACTGTGTGGCACTGTGCATCATCAGGGCGTTGTTGCCATGCGTTCTCTGCCGGAAATTGTTCCGCTCGATTCAGATATTGTTGCCGGTTGGGTTATGGCACACGAACATGTTCTCGTACTCGATCGCATTGGAAATGCGAATAACTTTGGAGCCATCATACGAAGCGCGGCATTTTTTGGGATGAAGCACATTGTTATTCCGAACGATGCAGCGCAGAGTTCTATTACCACGAGTACGTACCGTATTGCAGAGGGGGGCATGGAGATGGTGACGGTTTATTCGGTCAACTCAATTCCGCGGCTGCTCGATGCGGCTGCCGGCGCGTTTTTCCGTATCGGCACCGATTTAAAATCGCGCACGCCGGTTGCGGCGGTACGGCACACCGCACATGGAAAGCCGTATCTTATTATTTTAGGGAATGAAGAACGCGGCATTTCTGATGCTATCCGCCGCCAATGCGATGCGCTTGTTATTATTCCGTTTGCTGGTATGCAGGAATCGCGCCCGGCGCCGACCGTTGACAGCCTGAACGTTGCGCAGTCTGCATCGGTTGTGCTCTATGAACTTTTGTGCCGCTAAAAGTTGCCGCCGCTGGATACGTGATGCAGTGCATACAGAAATGCCTTCTCTATTTTGCCGTACGGCAGATGGCGCCTTCTGTCGTCTTGTTTTGTTCCCGCCGTGTGTTCTGCAGTGAGTATTCGCATCCGCAGTAATCCTGACGGTATAAGTCGTATTCGCGGGATAGCTCTAGGCTTCTTTTAAATCCACCGCGTTTTTTAAAATCACTCGTAAGAAATCGTGGTACCGGTGTTGCCGCCGCTGCGCGATACCGGTCCTCCAGCTGTTTACCGATGGTGTTTATTTTTTCTGCATCTTTAAACGGACTGATTGAAAGCGTCGTTGTAAACCAGTCAAAATGATGCTCTACCGCATACTGATACGCTTTTGTCATGCGCAGTTCATAGCAGCGGCGGCAGCGTTCGCCGCGTTCTGCTTCACGTTGTAGCTGCGGTTCATGGCGCACGTTCGTTGCGGTGTAGAAAGCTTCCGGTTCATATTCTGCACGGACAAGCGTTACTTTTTCAAAAACGCTTACATCAAAATCGGTCAGAAAAAAGGAAAGCTCTGTAAGCCGCCGCTCGTATTCTTGGGGCGGAAATATATTCGGATTGTAGTAGTAAATTGTGATGTCAAAATAGGGCGCCAGATATTCAATGACATATGATGAACATGGCCCGCAGCAGGCGTGCAGTAGGAGCGACGGTTTTTTCTGTGTTTCTCCCAACTCACGTTTGACCGTGGTAAGGATTGCGTCAAGCTGCTGCTGATAATTCTGTTTTTTTGCCACACGTTCTTGCTTGAGCTGCTGTGCATCAGGGGTAATCGGCTTTTTCACCATACTGTGTATGATAGTGAATTGCGGCACGTCCGGCAATCGACTTGTTGTTGCATACGGATGCGAGTTTGAGCGTGAGTGATGATGTGCAGGTGCACGGGGTATGCGCGCATCTGTATCGATACCGGCTCCACCAGAGCGTGGAAATCGCAGCATGTTCAATTATTTATTATTAATAAATAACAAAAAATACTTGTTAGTGCCGATGTAATGGTATAGTATTACCAAATACGTTGTACGATTAATAAAGTATGCCTATTTTATACTATCGGAATAGCAGACTCAAAAAATGGGCGTTATCACATAATTGCGCTCTATACAGTGGAGTAGTTTATGAGTATACAGGAGAAAGTCGAATCGTTTCGCAAATGGTTAGGTGCAGTAAAAACGAAGATTTCTAAAATGCTGCACACGTGGTACGAGCAGTTTACCGCATGGAATACGCGCAGTGATTCAGGCGATACTGCCGCTGCACACGATGCCGACGCCGCGCATGACCAGCGGACGGATGATGGAACGACAGGTACAACAGAAACTAGCAGTTCAGCACAGGCGGACAATCGTACAGCAAAAACGGCAGCACAACCGATGGCGGTGTTTTCCAATGTCGCAGACTTTTTAGCAAGTTTGTGTTTTATTGCACTTGTGGTCATCGCAGTAAAGCCGCAGCTGCTTGCAGTGTATACCCCTCATCCTGAATCAGGAAGTGAAATTCCGAAATATATTGTAATGACAAAAAAAATAGGAACCATTCTCTTTAGGTTTGAAGCCACGGGTACTATTTCCTCAGATTTGGCGATATGCCGTAGTATATTTGTGGTTAGTTTTATACTTATCACTTTTATTTTTAAAATTATTGCTATAGTACTTTCGCAGGACACGACAAAAAAAATTGTTCCGTTGCTTTTAGTTGTTATAGAAATATTTGCCTGTTTTCTGCTTCCCTATAATTTTATACTATTTATTGTTTTTGTGCTGTTGCTGTACAGTACGTTTGAAATCGCCATAGGATGTTCAAAAAAAATCGTCATACGGAAACTGGTGATATTGGCTATCGTTGGAATTATCGGCTACGTATACGCACATATTATGCTTATTCCGTCTGTACTGCCGGTAGTAAAAAGCATTGGCGCAGGGTTTAAAATAGTCGGAGAAAATATCGTTGCCTTTTTTAGGCTACTGCGATTTCCCATCCGTATCCGTTAGCCGTCACAAAATAAAGCGCGCGGTCATCAATGCATCATATCCCGTACGGTAGATTTAAATGCTACGGTATGGCGTTTTGGAAAGCTGTATGCCACTGAGATGAATGCAAGGTAATTCTGTGGCGCTTCCGGCAGTATTCGTGTATTTTCTTTTTAATGCAGGTTCCGCTTGCACAGGGCTTCCATTTTTTGTACCATGCTTTTTATGGATTACGCTTCCGCACGGACAAAAGCATTCGGTTATCTTCTGACGGCAGTTTCCATTTTAATTTGGGGAATCACATTCGTTTCTACAAAGGCATTGCTGATTGATTTTTCTGCGCTTGAGATTTTATTTATCCGATTTGTATTGGCGTATGCATTGCTGTGGGTGCTCTATCCACATCGCGTATACGTTAAAAGCGTTCATAATGAACTGCTATTTTTGATGGCCGGTTTTTGCGGTGTGCTTTTATATCAGTTGCTAGAAAACATCGCCATCATGTATACGTCGGCATCGAATGTAAGCATCATCGTTTCTTTGTGTCCGATTTTTACTGCGTTGATTGCGCAGCTATTTTTGCACGAAAAACATATCACCGTGCATTTTATTGCAGGATGCGCCATCGCTATTGTTGGCGTTGCACTCGTCAGCTTTAACGGAACGGTACAATTTCATTTTAATCCTCGCGGCGATATTCTGGCATTGATTTCAGGAATACTTTGGGGCGTCTATTCACTTGCCGTGTCAAAGATAAATTTGTTGGGATTACCGCCGGTCGCCGTCACAAGGCGCATTTTCTTTTGGACAGTACTCATGATGCTTCCGCTAACCCTGTGCGGGGCATTTGTTCCGCGTCTTGCTACTGCCATTTCTTTTCTTGTACGATTTGACCCGCAGATAAATGCGCTCCGTTTTGCTCATCCGCAAAATTGGTTCAACTTGCTGTTTTTAGGATGCATAGCGTCTGCGTTTTGTTTTATTGCATGGAATAAAGCGTGTCTCATACTCGGTGCAGTGCGTACGTCGATCGGTATTTATCTGATTCCCGTTGTAACAACTATTTGCGCTTATTTTCTGCTCGACGAAAAAATCACTGTGATGGGAATCGTCGGCATGCTGTGTACGATTGGCGGGCTTGTGATTTCCAACTGGAAAAAGCAAGAGAGATAATAACAATTACCGGATCAGTTGCAAGGGCTGCGGCCCGACTGTCGGGGTGCAGTTCCCGTGGCATTTTGACTATTTGATAATCGCTTCAATTTTACGCCACCGTTTGGGGAATAACGTAAAAATGCACCGACGTGTGCATGACGTGCATGAATGCATATTCGGGTTTCTTCCAAAATTCGGCGTCAATGTGCGCACCTCATACACCAGTACAACAATTTTTAAAATTTGAATATTTTTACCTGTTGCCTTTTGGAGTGTGTGGAGAAACTATGTCGCTTCTGTTTCTCTGCCTGTTTCACGGTTGTCATCTTCTTGACCGGTTTCTGGTGTAACTGTCTCAACGTCGACAATCCATTTTTTGCGCGGTTTGTCATAATGTATGGTTATGTTTAAATCGCTTTTGACGCGAATTTTTTCTGAAAAATTGTTGTCAGGCTCGGCGGTATTCGGACGATATACCAAGTGCTGTATGCCTTCGTTGATTACAAATGATTTTGTGGCGTTCGCTTTTACTATGGCGCGTTTCCGAGTAAAACCGCTCCACACTCCCATAAAATCAAATCCCCAGCCGATGACGATTGTGCCGGTGTATGCGTTGGTTACCGTAACCGTATAGATTGTATCGCCTTTTTCTGCTGAAGTCGACTCATCAAATCCAAGCGTCCGGCACCCAGAAAACAGCACTACTGCTGTACACAACACCGTAAAAATAAATTTTCTCATAGCAGGTCTCGTAAAAGTATACAGAAAAAAAACGATTATACAAGGGGGACAATTACTATCAAGCGATTATGCACGGGGAAAAGTTTTTCTCGTGAGGACACATCCGTACGCACGTGTCTACAACAGAACTCTTGCAAACGCTCTTCGTTGCACAATCACTGTGCTGCTCTTGCATTCCGATGCGCATTGTGCTATAATAAATACTATGAATATTTCTGCTCTTTCTACGGCCATTTCACAGGGTACGGTACAGCAGCAGGCTTCTCTTGCTATGACTAAAAAGACAATGAATGCTATGGAGCAAACCGGGCAGGCAGTTTTGCAGTTGCTCCAGTCTGTTGCACTGCCACCGCCGCTTGCCGAAGGAATCGGAAAAAATATTGACGTGTACGCGTAAGGCGTTCTGTGTGTTCTAAACAAGGCAGCCGACAATATCGTGCGGCAAAATGATGAGCAACACGGTGCGGCTCTTCTAAAAGAGGCGAGCTAAAAATTCGCGTCAACTTTGCATAAAAAAGCTGTCCCGCAGGACAGCTTTTTGTTTTAAGTGCAGCGGCTCATGTTCGGTTGTAGTATTCTACACCGGTTATTTTCGCTTTAGATATTTGATGCTGTCAAGCGCCACCGCTGCTATGATAATCAGTCCTTTAAATACAAACTGCAAGTTTGAGTCGATACCTAAATATGTTAGGCAGTACGTCAGACTTGTGAATATGATGACACCGAGCACCGCCCCGCCGATTTTTCCAATGCCGCCGCTGAAAGAAATACCGCCAACAACACACGCAGCGATGGCGTCGAGCTCAAAGCCTTGCCCGGTGCCGGCGCTTGCATTGGCACGGAAGGCTTCAAAGAATGAACCGAATCCGTAGAATACGCCTGCCATCATAAAGATGCCCATGGTTACCCAGAAGACGTTGATGCCGCTTACGCTTGCAGCTTCGGCATTGCCCCCCACGGCATACATGTATTTTCCAAAGCGCGTTTTGTTCCATATGAACCAGGCAACAATAACTGCGATGACAGCGGGAATAATCAGCTTGGGGAAGGTGATGAGCTCTCCCCCTAATTCGCCGATCGTCCACCGTCCACCGAACAGGTCTTTGATGTTCGGATCGATTGAGCCGACGGGGGTGCCGCTTGTGCCGAAAAACATAAAACCGTAAATGATGAGCTGTGTGGAAAGCGTCGAGATGAACGGATGTATTTTAAATTTCGCCGTAAAAAATCCTGAAAACGATGCCATAAGCACGCAAAGTACAATAGAAAGTATCAACGCCATAAGCAGCCGTACCGCGGTCGGCAGCGCGGAAAAATCCCACGGCCCCAAGTTGAAAAACATGACGATATTCATCCCCGGATGCAGAATAAGCCCCGTTACTACTGAACCCATTGCTACCATACGCCCGATACTCAAGTCAGTGCCTGCAATCAAGATGAGTCCTGCTACGCCGAGCGCGTAGAACATGCGCGTTGACGACTGTTCCAAAATGGTCAATATGTTCGGAAATGTCAAAAGCGCGCCGTTTCCGATAAGCGGCGACACGATGACACACACCACAAAGAACACTACAATGGCAATGTACAGACCGTTTTCAAGCAGGAACTTTGATACACGAAACTGCGCCAGATAGTTTTGCCAGCGGAGAGACATGTTTTCGGAAAACGTTGTAGTACCATTTCTGAGCGCGCGGTTTTTTAAAATATGGTCGGCATACGCTTGATTTTTGACCGTCTTCGCGCGCTCAACGTTTGTGTTGAATTTGCTCTTTGCATCAAACAAAGCAGAACGCAATTCAAAGGCGCTGTTGCGGATCGCTTCTTTTTTATGCGCTCTGTCAGCCGCTGTGGTTTTTCCTGCGTACGATGCGTTTATTTCTGCCGTTCGTTTTTTTTCGTCTGCTTTGAGCGCGCTCACCGCTGCCGCGTAGTCTGCTTTGTATGTTGCCATCAATGTGTTTTGCTCGGCGACAATCTCTTTGATATGAATGGCGGCGAGCTCATTTGAGCGCGCGACGGCATCTTTTTCAAGTTCCGCGATATGCGCTCTATTTTTTTCTGCTACGCTGCGCGCTGTGGTAATTTTTTTTCTACTTTCTGCAATAAGCGCATCGCGCGCAGCGGCATCCATCAGTTTGTTTCGTTTTGCTGCTGCGATTTCCTGTTTCATATCAGCAATTTTGTTGACACCATCTTTTCTGAGTTCGAGCAATGCGGCGCTGTACTCCTGTAGTTTCGCATCCGCTTCAAGATAATTCATATTCGCCATACTAGTTCCTCCGAATCATACGTATTTCGCCGAAAGCTTCAGCAACGCTTCTTGATCAGTGTCTTTTGTGTCCACAATGCCTGCCAACCGATGATTCGACATGACCGCAATGCGATTCGTAATGCCGAGAATTTCCGGCATCTCGCTGGAGACGACGAGTATCGTCTTTCCTGCCTTTGCCATTTTGATGATTAATTGGTAAATTTCATATTTTGCACCAACATCGATGCCACGCGTCGGTTCGTCCATCAAAAAAACTTCCGGTTCCCGCTCCATCCATTTGCCAATGATAACTTTTTGCTGATTTCCACCGGAAAGTGCACTGATGAGTTCCGCCGCAGATACGCACTTTGTTTTCATCTGCACGATTTCTCGATTTGCCGCATCGAGCATTTTTCGATTCGACAAGATCCCGCCGGTCTTGTAGCTTTCTAAATTGGTGATAGTCGTATTGAACTCTATCGATGCTTTTACAAACATACCGTTGAATTTTCGTTCTTCGGTTACGAGCGCAAACGACGAATCCATTGCATCGCGGCTTGAATTGAAATGCAATTTCCTGCCGTCGTACAGCAGTGAGCCTGACGCAATCGTACGCACACCGAACAGCGCTTCCAGCAGTTCACTGCGCCCAGCGCCAACCAGCCCATACAAGCCGAATATTTCTCCTCTGCGCACGCTGAACGAAATATCTTTGAGTACTGGCGCGTATTTCGTTGTCAGATTTTTTATTTCAAAGCAATAGTCACCCGGCACATTGTCTACATCGGGATAGCGTTTTTCAAGTGACCGACCAACCATGGCGGAAATGATTTCGTCCATGTCTGCCGTTTTGGTGTCTTTTGTCAAAATCATTTTACCGTCACGGAGTACTGCAACTTCATCACAGATGTGGAAGATTTCATCCATGCGGTGTGAAATATAAATGAATGAAACACCTTGTGTCTTTAAATTATTTATAATAGAAAAAAGTTTTTCTACCTCATTGTCAGTTAATGAGGATGTCGGCTCATCAAGAACGATGAGTTTTGCATTATATGAAACGGCCTTTGCGATTTCGACCATCTGTCGTTGTGCCACGGACATGGTGCGCATAATGCGGCGCGGGTCAACATTCATTTCAAGCGAGTGAAACAGATTAATGCACTCTTTCTGCATGCGCCGTTCGTCGATGATGCCAAAGCGGAGCGGATAGCGCCCCAGAAACATGTTGTCAACGACGGTGCGGTCAAGGCACTGATTCAATTCCTGATGCACCATGGCAACGCAGTTTTCGAGTGCTTCTTTGGGGCTTTTGAAATCTATCGGCCGTCCGGAAAGCGTGAACTGCCCTTCATCTTTTGCGTAGATACCAAACAGACATTTCATCATAGTCGATTTGCCCGCCCCGTTTTCTCCCATTAAACCGATTACCATACCTTTATGTACCTGTAGGTTTATGCCGTCTAGAACCTTATTGTTCCCAAACGATTTCGACAAATTTTTTATCTGTAAAACAACATCGTCATCCATCTTTCCTCCTGTAAACGCACTGTGGGCACGCCGCTTGTGAACGGTCGATTTTCATTTGTCACTTGGCAGCTGACAAAACGCACCGCTGTGTACATGTGCATACAGTTCGCTGCATCTTGAAAAAAGGCCATATCCCGTGCGGAACATGGCCTTGTATTTTCCTGATTAGCTCAACCTGCCAAACTAGTATTGCAGTCTGTCAGTGTAGTCGCGTCCAGAATTTGTTTTGACCATATTGATGGCGTATGCCGCATAGCGGTTCAGCCCAGTAAAGCGGTCAAGACAGCTCGCTTCATTCTGACCGTCGCCCTGTACGTACGTCACTTTCAGATTCATGAGCGGTGCGTAGTAGCGGAGTGCCGGAAGGTACGATGAAGACAGAAAGTTGTCAGCTGAATTGTACACCGTGAGTAAGACATTCTGTTTGGTCGCAGTGCGTGCGCGCTGAATGCCTTTATCCCGGTTGCCGGCGGTATACTGCCGTGCGTTTGCCGCGGTAACGGCGGCGTTCTGTGCAAACAGACCTTTGACCGACGCGTCATAGACGACATCAGCAGAGATTTTGTTTCCATACTGATCGGGCTCGGAAATACCTTTTGTGTAAACATCGCTTCCCGTCAATCCGTCAAGCAGATTGCGGATAACCTGCAACGTTGCGGCGGCTTGGGCGTCTACATTCTGTGAAACGGTGCCTGTCAGACGGCCAGCGATAATCGCTTCAACGGCATCTGCGTTTGCATCATAGCCGAAAATCGGCACGCCTGCTGGATAATTCGATGCTTGCAAGCAGCCCATCGCCATGCCGTCATTGTTGGAGATGACCATGTCGATTCTGTTGCCGTAGCTGTTCGCCCACAAGCCCATGGCTTCGGTGGCAGCGTTCTGGTTCCAGGTTGAACCGTCGGTACCAGTCATAGCGCGCCCTTCAAGCTCAACCACGCGATAGCGTTTGCCATTGACGGTGACCGAACCTTCTTTAACATTGCCGGCATCGGTGGAGCCATTCCACGTGTCAAGCGCGCGGCGGATGCCCTCCGTGCGAGCGCGTGAGTCATTGTGCCCGACATCTCCGATGCACAGCACATACCCAATGATTCCATCTCCGTTGCGGTCGATAGATTCCGACGCGGTGGCAAGGTAATCTGTAATCATTTTCCCCTGGACAGCACCGCCGCCTGCTGCATCAAATCCGACGTAATACGTTTTACTGTTCCAGTTCATAACCGGCATGTCGATTGCGCCACTGACCGGATCCGATGGCTGACGGTTGTAAAAGACAAGTGGTTTGTCTTTGTTTGCTACTCGCTGAGCGCATACTACGCCGCCCGCTGTTGCAAGCACAAGAAGTACTCCAATTAATTTTTTCATACTACCTCCACGCATTTCCTGTCGTTTTGACAGAGATATTTATCGTCTAAATTATACAGCATAAATACTATCTGTCAAATTTTTTGTGGCGATGTTTGCCACGTGCGATAAACGTATCGTAATGCGTACCACACAGCGCCGTTTTTTCTGTGAACGGGGACGTCTGTTTTTAATTGTTCAGTCAGGGTGTCCGGTTGAGCATTGCCTTGCGTGTCGCTTCTGCTCGGGCAAGCAGACACGACAGCAGGGTTGACAGTTCTGTGACGGTGCGCAAAACAAATTGACGAGCTGACACTTTCCGGCAAGCATAAGAGCGCGCCGCAGCTGCAAACCGTACGGTACGCCACACGGCAAAAATTTCAGGAATAAATCCTATGGCAGCGCCGAGCACCGCTGAAAACGGCACTTTCTTAAGCGGCGGTATAATCGTTTGAACAAGGGTTTCTATAGTTACAAAGACATCTTGTATGTGGCGGCGGGACGTCGTTTCAAAAAGAATCAGTGCGGCGACTGCTGTTATGAAAAATCGTACCATATATAATGTTCCTTCCGGAATGCGGCTCGTTTCAATCATCGGGGAAGGAAAAAAATGTACGGCACGACACGCTGTTACAAACATCCCGAGTAGGAATACATACCGTAAGGACAGAAGCCGGCGGATGGGAATCTGCGCACACCAAAAAAGAATCATTACAATAATTGCATACACGCCTGCACGGAGCCACGGCGCCGCCGTGGGTTCACCAAAAACGGTTGTTTCTGAGAACACCTGTAGCGAAATCACACAGACCGCCGCGAGCTTTATGCCGGCCGGTGTTCGATGTACGATTGTATTCCCCGGACGGTACGAAAAAAGCGGCGGTTCCAACGGACGCACCGTTCGTGTTACATGCGGTTTTTCTGAAAATGCGGGGTGTCGTCTGTTGTGCATTCCTGTGTGACGCGCGCGGTACGGTTTACAAATCGGCATCGCGCTCGCCCCAGAATAAATCATGCACGTCTCTATATGAGCACAGCGGTGGACGGATGCCCCACTGTGCAAGATCGCTGTCGAGCCCCGCGTCCGGTGTTCCATCAAAGCAGAGCGTGCCATTATACAGTATCAAAAATCGATCTGCGATGCCAAGGATTTTTTCTATTTCATGCGTTAGGACGATAATGGTTTTCCCATGCGATTTCAACAGTTCTAAAATGGCACAGGTCTGCTTTACGCCCGGCCAGTCAAGATTTGTAAACGGTTCGTCAAAAATCACTATCGGGCAGTCAATGGCGAGCACGCCTGCAACAGCGAGCCGCCGTTTTTCTCCGCCGGAAAGGAGGCGCGCCGGAAAATCGCTTTTTTCTGAAAGTCCACAGGTTGCAAGTGTTGTCCGCGCAATGCGATCAGCATCTTTTTTGGGCAGTCCCGCCGCACGCGGGCCAAACAGTGTGTCTTCCAAAACTGTTTCACCCAGAATCTGTGCATCGGCGTCTTGAAACACGAGGCCGACTTTCCCCGCCGTTTCAACGGTTCCTGTGCTCGGTGCATCGAGCTGTGCGATGAGTGACATCAATACTGATTTCCCCGAACCGTTTGCACCACCTATTACAACAAAATCGCTGTGCAAAATGGAAAATGAAACATCGTGGAGCGCCGTTGTACCGTTCGGAAAAATTTTTGAGACATGCTCCACTGATATGGCGATTGCGCGTTCCATCAATCAATATAATTATGCACGATCGGACGAAACTTTTTTACCAATAGCGCCATCACTACTTGCTTAATCAGATTGCCCGGAATAAAGGGGACGAGTGCTAGTGACACTGCTTTTCCCAGTCCGCTGCCGGTTACACGCATAAATCCTGCAAGCCCGAATGTAAACAGCATTATATTTGCGAGCAGCCCTGCCGCTGCTATGAGTACCCATTGCAGCCATTGCGGTGCAGCCGGTTTTGCCGCAGGGCGCAGCGTTGCCCATAAAAATAAACCGCCTGAAATTGCGCCAATACCATAGCCAATAAGAAATCCACCTGTCGGGCCGTTTAAAATAATTTGAATGCCTGCTTTTCCCGAAAATACCGGAAGGCCAATGCAGCCAAGCACTAAAAACAGCGCTACCGCTAGCCCGCCATACAGTGGCCCCAGTATCATTCCTGAAACGAGTGCCATCATATCCTGAATGACCACCGGCACGCCGCCGGGAAGCGGCACAGATATAAAACACCCTGCTGCCGTCAACGCGGCAAAAAGGGCTGTCATTATCGGTTTTGCCAGCATCTTTGCTGATGCAGTCTGATTGTTCATATAGTCAACTCCTTGTAAAAATATAGTTGACTATAGCCTGTTCGCTCTTATTAGTCAACTTGAATTATAGTATTAGTTGACTTTATTGGTGGACAGCACACCCAGTGCACCGACGAAAGCGATTGTGCCCCACGTTGCCGCTGTCTATGGTGCAGATTCTGAACGTTGTGTCTATTTTTGCGCCACTTGTCTGGCTTTCGCTCCAGTTCGTTCTGTATTTATCAGTACACAAGCCCGGTCGGTTGATCGCTGCCGTTGAAATAACAACATCAGTATGATATGTACCATTATGCCTAAATTTATTGTATAATAGTGCTATTGCAACGGTGCTGCTCGATGTGCATGACGGAGAGACAAACCGATGCGGCACAGGATACTACGGTTCAAGTGTAATTATTTTTCTGCGGCAGCGTGCTTTTAGTACACGTTCCTGTTTGAAAATCCGGTTTAGGTACCGTACACTCTTGTTTCGTAGAGATGTGCCGCTATAACGATTTTGAGAACTGCTGTTTCACGCATCGCTGCATTACAAAGGAGCATATATGGATTTTATAAAACCGAATGGAAAACGGCGCGTCGTCATTACAGGCGGCGGCATGGTTACGGCGCTTGGCCGCGACTGGCAGACAGCACGTGCAAAACTCAAATCAGGAAAAAATTACATTAAATATATGAGCGACTGGGAACGTTATGAAAAGATGAACACGCGCCTCGCGTGTCCGTATGAAGACGAGCTGCCGTCGTTCCCGCGCAAAAAAATCCGCGGCATGGGGCGCGTTGCGTTGCTTTCGCTGCTTTCAACAGAAGACGCGCTCAAAATGGCGGGCTTTCTCAAAGACGACGGCGATGTGATTGATGAGCTTAAAAGCGGGCGCACGGGCATTGCATACGGCACGTGCATGGGCAGCATGGAAGCGATTATGGACATTGCAGAAATGATGCAGACAGGCGACACATCGCACTTGAACTCGCAGACATACATCAAGGCAATGCCGCAGACAAACGCGTGCAATTTAAGCGTGTATTACCAAATTCGCGGACGCGTGATTATCACGGACACCGCGTGCACGTCGGGAAGCCAGGCAATCGGCTACGCATACGAAGCGATTGAAGACGGCAGAGCAGAAATCATGATTGCAGGTGGCGCGGAAGAGCTTTCTCCGCCCGATGCCGCCATCTTCGATACGCTTGGTGCAACGAGCATTTTGAACACAACGCCCGAAGCAACGCCCAAAATCTGGGACAAAGACAGAGACGGCTTGGTAATCGGCGAAGGCGCGGGCACAGTGATTTTGGAAGACTTAGAGCACGCAGTTAAGCGCGGCGCACAAATCTACGCTGAAGTTGCAGGCTTTGCAACAAACTCCGACGGCGCGCACATCACGAATCCCAATTCAGAGACGCAGGCGATTGCGCTCGAACTTGCAATCAAAGATGCGGGAATCGACAAGTCGCAGATTGCGTACATCAATGCGCATGGAACAGGCACGACGAACGGCGACATCTCCGAATCAAAAGCGGTGTACAGCGTGTTTAACCGCGCCGTGCCCATCAGCTCAACAAAGAGCTACATCGGTCACACGCTCGGCGCATGCGGTTGCGTGGAAGCATGGCTCACCGTAAACATGATGAACGAAGGCTGGTTTCATCCGAACTGCAATCTGGCAAACGTAGACCCAGCGTGCGCGCCGCTCGACTACATCATGGACAGCGGCCGCGAAATCAACGCAGAATACGTTATGTCGAACAACTTTGCGTTTGGCGGCGTGAACACCTCGCTCATCTTCAAAAAGTTTGCGGAGTAAAAACGCGGAGACACGACGCGAGCCTTGCCCGCTTCCTATTTCTTTTGCCCGCGCTCGTCAATAAGCCAACCGTACAGCCGTCATCGTTCAGCAGCCGTATCTTAAAAATTAACGTGCATATTTTTTTCGGAGCACGCTGCGGGAAGAGCCGCCCTTCCAGCCTTCGCTCACGCTCATCCCCCTCGTGTGCCGTTGGCACACTGCGGTGGACTAAAGGGCTTACACGGCGGGCTCTGCTGCTTCCGCAGAAAGTGCGCTCGTTAGCAAAGAACTCGGCACAAGGATGCTCACGCGGCTCGACAACAGGGAGGTTGTCC
>JAFUFE010000120.1 GCA_017470085.1 Treponema sp. | reverse complement strand
GCGTGCAAAACAGCGCCACACAGATATATTTCTGAACGGCTCGTTCCACTGCCGCTGCATCTTACGCCAGATTGGAGTGGCGGCGGCAGCCGTTTCGGCACAAGCGCAGCGCCGTGCCGAAATGAAACCACGGAAAGCTGGTTTTCCGCATCCGTTCCGTCCCAAAAACTGTCCGTAAAAAACTGTAGACGCCGAAGAACTATCAAGTTCCACGCACCGGTACTGTGTGCGCATCGTGTGTGCACGGATACTTTTTTTGTTTGCACTGGCAAACTCAAAAGATACCAGTGCCTCGGTATTTCAGCGAAGCGTTTATCTCTGCCGTTTTTTACAACAACAGCACACCGTAATGACAAAAAAAATAACCTGCGTATTTTTTTTTGTAGCAATAAAATAAATCACCTGATTTTATTGTTGACAAAACAATTTTATGCCCTATAATGGCACCTGGTTGGGCGGAGGAATGGTTACCCAATACTTACAAAGAGAGGAGGTTGCACAAATGTCTGTAACTAAAAATTTTTTAGAAACAGTATGCGAGTCAAGCGGTGAATTGTCGCTCGGCGTCGGTTGCTGCTCATGCTGCTGCTCTTGCTGCACAGCATTTACATTCTAAAAGTTTGTTTACGGGTTGTTTAAAGAAAACGCCGTATCGTGAAAAACAGCACACGAATATCGGTGCAGCTGTTTTTCTTAAAAACCGTGGGGCGCGTACGCTTTAAACAACCCGATAATATAGAGAACGCACGGCACCAACCGTGAGTATACCGGTGTGCCGTCGTTCAACTGGAAAGCTTGCTAAAAGTTTTGCTTGACAGAATATATTTTGCGGATTATACTTTGTTATGGGGAGCGGTATCTCTCCCTGAACAAAATACAGGAGGTATGCAAAATGTGTGTGACAAAAAATTTTTTAGAAACAGTCTCTGAATTAGACGGAGTGCTGTCGCTCGGCGTTGGTTGTTGCTGTTCATGCTGCTGTTGTACAACAATCATTTTCTAATCTTTAGCTGTTTGGAGCTATTTCAATAAAGTATTTTATGCCTTTCATCGTCATTCTGGTGCTTTTGGAATAGTTCCAAATCTATAAGGAATGCGTATAGCATGAAAAAAATAGAAACAAAAAAAATACTACAGGCACTGGTCGGTTCTGAATCAAACTATTCGCAGCAAAGTATTTATCCTGACTCTGCGGGCATGGACAGTCCCGATCTCTTTATGAAAGGAAAATATTTTAGCACAGAAGACATAAATTCACAAATATATCTCCGCAATTACGAAAACTCGTATCGACTTGGCCCAATCAGCGGGACGAGTGAATTTATGGCGCATCCTGAAAATATGGTTGCACTGTTTGAACGGCGCTATCGTGAAGAAATTGATGGCGCCATTATGCTGCCGAAACCGAGAATACTGCAAGCGAAATTAAAGTATGCGTTGCAGACGCGCGTATCGTCAAGAAACTTCAACGGAAAAGAACTGTCGCTGCAAGAGTTATCCGATTTTCTTTTTTATGCGGCAGGAACGGTTAAAGAAGAAATGATGCCGCTGTCGAAATCAGGAGATGCGGTTACTCGATACCGGCGTCCGTTCCCATCAGGCGGCGGTATGTATGCCACAGAATTGTATCTCGTGATTTATCATGTAAAAGGTATTACTCCTGCCGTATATATTTATCAAAGTATTTCGCACAGTTTGATAAAATATGCGCCGGTTGTGGCATTGCACCACTTTGTGGTTACCGAACGGTACGATCGCGCATCCGCCGCATACGTGCCGATTGAAAATTTTGATCCTGCCGTTTTTATCTGCTGTGTCAACAATTTTAATCAGCAGCGGCTCAAATACGGAGAACTCTCCCTCGCATTGGCGTACGTCGACTGCGGCTGCCTGCTGCAGAACTGCAGCTTGCTTGCCGCAGTTTTAGGGCTTGAGTTCTGTATCTGGGCAGGATACAAAAAAGCAGAAGCAGAAAACTATTTGAATATTGACGGGTTGGATACCCACGTAATAATGACTGGACTACTGGGAGCAGGACATGGCTGAATATAATTTTTCATTTAATACACGATATTTTTTTGATGAAGGTAATATTTATTTTCGGAAGGGCATATGGAATACGATTGACGGTGTATTGCCCTTTGATCAGATTGACAATTCGACATTGTTTATTGATTTTTTAAATGCGGTCAATGATGACGACAAAGAAAAATCAGAAAAGATTCAAACAATGTTATCAGCAAAAGATACTGCACATATCGATGAGTTGCTTAATAATGGCTTTCTCTATCAAAAGGAACATGAAGCCGTTGCCATCGGTAAAATTCTTACCGGACAAAATTATTCATTGCATGAACAGCATGTATCGTTTGATTTTATAACTGATGCTCCCTCTCTGCTGCGTACGGTTGAATCATTGAAAAACGAATACGGGTACACATACAATCTCGTACAGCAAGACTGCATCGACACATTGAGCGACATACACTATGCCGATAAAATCAATGCCGTGCAGTATGAGGAAAATCGCCTACGCATACAACATGCGCTGTCTGCACAAGCGCCAAAACTTATCTTATTGCAGAACATCAACACGGCACTACTCCGTAATATAAACAGGATGACGGAAAAAGCGCCGCTGTTCATAGGCTTTATCGACGGACCGTTCATGGTTTTTCTGTCAGTCATCCCGAAACAGACTGCGTGCTGGGATTGTTTTGAACAGCGTATGCTTGCCTTTGTTAAAGATCACGTTCTCTATAATAAGTTTATGCATACAGTGCCACAGGGAACTGAAGGCGCTGTCTATAATCTACACATGACACAGCTTCTCCACATGGGATTGCAAGAGGTTTTTTCATGGTGTTTATTGACGATGTCAAAATTTATGGGACGGTGTCTATTTGTGTATCTGCCAACATATGAAGTGCATTTTCAAAATATCAACCGAATATCATCGTGTCCGCACTGCGGATATATTTCAGCGCTGCAAAACACGCAGAATAATGTTTCATTGAACCGTGTGCTCTCGGAATTAATCGCGGCGGGTAATAAGTCATAATGCTGTATTATAATTTTAACAAAGTTCTCTATAATTACCACCATTTGCTTGCAAGTGGAATCGGGTTAGCAAAAGCGAGTGTCGTTTCCGGTGGCAGAAATGCTTCCGGTATACAGATGAGCGTGCAGCAGCTGACTATTCCAGATTATCATAAAGTGATGTTTCGCTCTGATACACAAGCCACCTACCATATTGCCGGTTACGGACAGTCAAATGAAGAAGCATTGACGCGAGTGATGGGAGAAACTATAGAACGATATTCGTTTATGTCTTCGTATCATGTGCTTAAAGATGCATTAGTGCACGCTTCCTATGCCGAACTCCGTGAAACAGCGCTTCCACTGTCGCTCATCAACGTCACAAAAGATGACGACGCGTATTTTAAGCACAGAGATGAATCGACTCCACTGCTGTGGTTACAGCTTTATAATTACTGTACAGCACGCGCTGTGTATTATCCGTTTTGTTTAATTGGCAATGAGCCGTCTACCACGCAGATGGTATTTCCTGCCATGAGTACCGGTACAGCGACGCACGTCAGCCTTGAGCACGCGCTTTTAAATGCGATGGTTGAACAGCTACAGATCCATGCATTTATGACGGCGTGGTATGGTATGCGCGCGCTGCCAGTAGTGAACTGGGAGCCGTTTATCTCCAAAGCTTTACGAACTGTTATAGAAAAAACATTTACGGCACATTCTTTTGAAATCATAGTGCTGGATTGCAGCATTGCAGAGTGCGACTTTAAAAACTACATAACGATATTAAAAAATAAAAACGGCCAATATCCATACTGTGCTATAGGGGTACAAGGCGGTTTTGTTGCGGAAGAAGTGCTTCTCCGTTCCATGATGGAAGCGGCGGCAATTTATGTGAATCTTCAACAGTTCTCTGTTTTTAAAGAATCGCTGATACAGAGCTTTACACAGGATACTATACTAAAACAGTATAATCTTGACGCACCGTTTTTGTATTGGTCAAATTATAATGACTATGCCCAAAAAGAAACAATTTTAAACGCACTCTGTGACTATAGTCACCGTACAGATTTTACCATCGGGCCACAGTACACTATTACTGAACAACTGAAGAAAATAATTGATTTTTACCAGTCATCATTGCACTTTTTTTCTGTGCTTGAAATTACTCCCCCTGAGGTAACTGCATACGGTTATCGTACAGTACGTGTTATTGCGCCGGAGCTGGTCCCCATGAACTTTCCGGCATTAACGTATGATAATCATCCGGCATTCTTACGACAAGGAGGTATACGGAATGGTCATTTCACCCACCCTCTTCCTTAAAATAAATCTGCTGCTGATTGTCTTGTTTCCCTATGCAAAGATGTTTACCAACAATTCGTCAAACGAAGCGGCAGCGTATGGAAGAGCATTTGTATCGTCTGCGCTGTTTATCATTGTTTATTGCGTCATCTGTTTTCCTGATTTTACGGCTGCATTTAAATATAATTTTCCAATAGAACATATCGCGGGGATTTTTGCGGCAAGCGCTTGCTGTCTATTGTTGGAAGGCATAATTATATATATGCGATATGGCACTATTAAAATAATTAAAATGAAAACGACGAGTTTAGGTATATTGTTTTTTGCTTTTATTGGCATACCGGTGTTAGAAGAGATTCTCTACATTGCCGCGTTGCATGTTTTGTGCACCGATATAGGCATCCATGATTATTTCTTTGTGCTCTTGAGCGGATTAGCATTCGGGCTGGGACATTTACGTTATCCGAAAATCAACATTTTGACAAAAACTATTTGGGGCATTATTTTTGCTGCGCTCTATATACTGACAAAAAATATCTATATGATTATCGGTGCCCACATGCTCAATAACAGTATTTTGGCTCTGGCAGGCGCCATACAGAGGCATCGTCAATGAACAATAGCATTACCGTCAGCATACTCGTTGTTTCTTTTCTGATAAAAGCACTCGTTGCTGTCGCTCATAAACACTACATTATACCGCAAAAAATAAGAAGCGGCATTATCATAGTTTTTGACGCTGGGAGCGCCGTGCTGACGGCAACTCTATTGAAAAGTCAGATAAACTATGTGGCAATAAAAGTAACGTATTATGACGTATTGTACGGCGTATTTTATATAATATTCTTTTATCAAATTATTGCGCTGATTTCTTTTTGCACGATAAAAATAGCAAAAAGAAAATTTGAACTGCAAAATAAAACGCTCACGGGAAGCATATTGAATTTTGTTTCTACGCTTACATTTCTTTTTATATTTTGTCGGTTGCAACAGCTTTATATTGAATACGATGGCATAATAATGTTGCTTATTTTACTCGCTGCGGTATGTGCTTTCTATATGAATCAATGGGCGGCACAACGGCTGTCTGTTGCAGATGCGTTGTATACACTTATAACACTGCTGTATGCCAGCATGTTTTTTGTGGGAACGTATAATATTGTTGTAGCGGTAGGGCTCTGCGCGGCGCTTTATTTTCTGCCGTTGCTGCCTCGTCGCAGAAAAAATGGAGGACTGGTGTGAAAAAAATAAATTCTGTAATGCGGATCATTTTTATGATGAGCATATCAGCGGCATATGCGTATAATTTTGATCCTACAGTGGTAACCGAAATATATCATTTCCGGGAACAACTCTATACAGCCGGCACTGTACAGGACTATAAAAAAGCAGTGCATGATTTTATTGAAGATATGGAACAGCGGCATCTGCCGGAACAGGAACAGCATACGGTAAAAAATATCGCGGCAGTTGAACTGGTCAACTTTGTAGACGATGGGATGGACAAAAAAGAACGATATCTGATGCTGAATGAACGGCAATATGAGTGCGACCGCTATATGAAGCAGCAGACAGATGTTTCAGAATGGTTTTTAGTTTCTTATGCAGACGTTAAATCACGACTGGTATCATACATCAGTGGGGGAACTGCCTATACAATTTCGATGGACGCGTATTCGCTGTATCAGGCAGCACTGAAAATAAACAAAAAATTTGCATACGGGTATGTCGGTTACGCGTTGTGGCTTTTTTTTGCCCCACCGATTGCCGGCGGAGGATATGACGCCGCCCGTAAGACATATGCAAAAGCATTGCAATACGCAGCAAATGATTTTGATAGATATGTTGCACTCATTTACCGGTCGCAAGTATATTATGCAATCGGTAAAAAAAAGGAATATGAAACAGATCTAACGCAAGCACGGGCGTTGTATACAGAGGAGCGATTGACAGAATATGTTCGCAAAAAGAATGAAGCAGGTATGTCTTTTTTTGATTGATCTTGTGCTGTGCGCAATCATCGCCGTTGCACAAGAAACCGACACGCGTGCGTCCGACATCATAGAGCGATTCTATCACGGAGAGACCGTTACGATTCAAGAAGCAGAAGCGCTGGTACGCGAAGCAGCACAAACAACTGACAGCATTACACAGGCAACGCTGAACAGGTATATACAGTGTTGCACAGCGCTTTCAACGGTGATGGCGGGGGCACCACAGCAGACGGCACAATCGCTTTTAAAAGATTTTGAACAGACCGTCAAACCGTTGATACGTACTTCAAAAGACAGTGAAACGCTGCGGCTCTATGCAGAGTACCTCTATTCTAAACTGCTGTGGGGAAAATCTCATTTTTCAATTATAAATCAACTGCCATTCTGGTATACCAGAAACAAGTTCTATACAAAAGATGAACGCGCTTCCCTGGATATGGCACGGTGGTACACTGCCGCAGCGAACGGTAGTACAGCGACTTGGAATGCGTTTATCCGCAGTCAAGAGCCACTGATAGAAACAGCAATTCTATCTGACAGTGAACGCTTTAACCTGTATGTGGCGTATTCACTTTTTTATATGAAGACGCTCAATACGGAAAAAGGATTAATCTATTTAGAAAAAGCGCGAATGTTGTTCCCGAACAGTGTACACGTTGCACTGCTAGAACGAAATTACAGAAGAGGTGTATTCCATTGGTAACGTTATCTGTCGAGCAGCTGTGTGCGTCATATCGTCTGAAGTCTCAAACAATCACAGCGAATAGAAACATTACGCTACGCGTTTCTGCCGGAGAGTTTGTGTGGATTCGCGGTAATTCAGGCGCGGGGAAAAGCACGTTCCTCAATACGATTTCCGGAATATATTCTGCTGACAGTGGACGCGTGCTCTGGGGTGATACTGAAATAACGCAGTTGTCAAAAAAACAGAGCGCTGAATTCCGCTTGCACTACTGCGGGCTCGTCTTTCAATTTTTTGAACTGTTGAAAACACAAAATGTCTTGCATAATGCCGCGCTCCCGATGAAAATCGCTCGAAAGACGTCTACTGAAATAACGGCACGTATGGCAGAACTGTTTGATGCATTCAGTGTAAAGCACTTGATGAAGAAACGTCCACAGGAATTATCTGGAGGAGAACGGCAGCGGATTGCTATTATCCGTGCACTGGCAAATGCGCCTTTGTATATCATTGCAGATGAAATCACTGCGTCGCTCGACATAAAACTGTCGCACGCAGTGTACGAATATCTACACGACTATGTAAAACGCGCCGACAGGATTGGCATTTTTGTATCGCATGATCCGACTATTGCGCGCTATGCTGATTCATGCTATACGATGCATGAAGGGACAATCGAACAATGTACATTATAAAACTTGCATGGAATAATTTATGGTACAACACCAAACGGACAGCGGCGCTGTTGCTTATCATTGCCGTTGCGTCAAGCGCTATTTTGCTGTATCAAGGTTACGTTGAATATTCGTCTGAAGGAATGACACTCGGCTATATCAGTACGAGCGGCAATTTTCAGATTGCGACAGAACGCTATTGGCAGCATACGGACGATGCCGATGTACTCATGGATAGCGCAACCGTAAATGCCGTTCGGCAGATACTTGCTTCGCTTGAAGACGTCACGTTTTACGACTGTGTGTTTGAGTACGACGGCATTATCGGTACGGAAACCAGTTCCGCCATATTTTGGGGGAAAGGATACGATGAGCCAAATCGGCACTCCGGCGTTGTTGATGGAATGCCGGTATTCCGCGATGACGATACGATTCTCATCGGCAGCATACTTGCCAGTAAACTGCATCACACGATGACAGATGGCATCAGATATCTTTCTGTGATGAGCAGTTCTCCAGAAGCAGGATTGTGTTTGGGCTCTTTTGCTGTAAGCGGCATTGTAGAGACGGGCATTCCGCAAAACGATGCAGGGCTTTTAATCAGCACGAGAGCGACGGCGCTGTCTTTGCTTGAGAGTGATGATGCAGCATCATATGTGCAGGTGCATCTGTCCGACAATAAAAAAACTGCCAGTATAACGGCGACGGTGGAACAGCGGCTGCACGACGCCGGAATACCGTGCACAACAAAAACATGGGAAGAATTGAATCCATCGTTCAAACAGGTTGACAGCTTGAACCGTATCCAGTTTTCCGTCATACGCATTATTTTGGGGGTACTCATCTTTATTGCGCTCATGCAAACGCTGTCAACGGCCTTTTTGGAACGGCTCAACGAATTTGGAACGGTTGAAGCAATCGGCATGCCAAAATGGCACATCATCTGCATGGTACTTGTAGAAACAGCATTTCTTATTATATTGGGAATTATTTTGTCGTTCGCCGTTTCGGCAGCTACTGACGTACTTGTACAAGCATGCAAGGTGACGCTGAATCCGCCGGGCTATACGGCGTCATATCCGGTTCGATTTTATTTTGTTCCGCAGAAAGTTGCCGCTTCGGTACTGTTCATTTTGCTGTCGTGCGCGCTCGCCGTTGTTATGCCGGTTAAATCGATTTTTAAAACGGATGCGGCGCGCCTTATCAATCATATATAGGAGAGGATTTTGAAAAAGATACTGATATCTCTATGCCTATACGGTAGTTTGGTGGCAGGTGTTCTACAGGCGCAAAATGTATATGACACTTTCATCGCGCTCAACAATGCGTATAGCAGCAATACTACAGCATTCTATTGCGTACAGTTGCTCGAAGAATACAGCACAGATGGTACACTTCTTTCAGAAACACCCGCGGTAAGTATTATCTCTGGCAACAAAGAAATCACCCGCATAGAACAACGACGACAGCCATTGTATTTTTTAAGCACGCCGCACGGTTACTGGATAAAAAACAGTAAATTGAAATCGCCACTTAAAATCGCCGGTAGCTATAAAATACAAGAAGTGCACATGCAGGATCTGTTGCGCATTGATTACGAAAATGATTTTGCCATGAAAGAAGACGAATCCGATAACGAGAGCATCATGTTGCAACGCATCAATAAAAAAGTAACTTACCCTTATGCGCGCTTACAGTACAAAGACAATCGCTATGTCGTTGAATTTTTGGATAGCAAAAAACAGAAAACAAAGGTACTGGTATATGAGCGCATGACGGTGGATGGACGCGACTGTTTTGCTAAAATCACAATCACCGATACCGTCTTTGCGCCAAACGTATTCTATTGTTTTATCACAACGACAATACGCGAAATACACGTATCGGATGCGTTGTTCAGTCATCTATACATGGATGAATTGATTCGGGTTATGGACACACGGTAAAATGATACGTCAGTTGGTACTTATTTCCATCATCGTATGTGGCACAGCCTTTTACAGTAGCGCACAATCCTTTTCCCATTCATTCGGTTTTTCGGTAGCAGAAGAAATGGTAACACTCAAGCAAAGTCCATATACACCGCAGTATGCAAATACTTTTTCCGGACATTTTTATTGTGCATTCGATGTGGCCATGCGAAATTATTTTTTATCTGTAAAACCGGGATTCATTGTGCGAAATGATAGTGTACGATTTGAATTATATGAATTTAAGAATACTGTACTGTTCAACCGAGTGGCCATGAGTTTTGGGAAATACAATCTCTATTGGGGCACGGCTTCGTTTCAGAATGATTATTTTTTAAATATTCCCGTAACTGATCCAAAGAATAAACAGCTGTGGAACATCAAAATCAACGCACTGTTTTCAAACGCGCTTTTAGAAGCCGGTGTCGTCATCGATACTGACAGCCTTGATGCTTTTACCGCTCCGACATGGTTGTCGTGTTTTGGCGCCGTGAATGTATCTTTTCCGGCGTGGACATGTGGCATCGTTGCGGATTATTTTTTTCATCTGCACGAAACTGATGAACTCAAATGTGCTGCCGAATGTACCGTGAATGCGTTTACGAACATAACGCTGTACATTGACGGTGCGCTCAAGACAAAAGTACAGCGACAGTTTTTCTCAAACTTGTACTATTCAGCGACGGCCGGCATGTCGTGGTACTTCGCCAACAACAGTGTGCCGTGTACATTCATCGGTGAACTCGGCGCATATGATAACGACTTCTGTTATTGTGTCGCACTCATTCCTACCGTGTACGATTATTTTGAATGCTTTGTTGAACTAAAACATAATGTGTCTTCGAGCATATTATTGATGACCGGTCAGATAACGGTAGATATAAACACGTTCAATCTGTATGTCAAGTATCACAGTCCTAATCTGCTCAAGCAAGAACGGCAGAATCAAATTATAACGATTGGGGTAAAATATGAATTTTAAAAAATGCCTTTTACACTGCGTACTGGGAACGCTGGTTGCTGCTGCATTTCCCGAAAACGGCGTATTTCCTGTCGTCCATTCGGGGGTGCTGCACGATTTCTCTTATTACGGATTTCCGCTGCGCTACAGCGTCGGGTACAATTACAGAAAAAACGACTTTAGCCTGTTTGCTCCCTATGTGGGGCTACGCTTTGATGCGCGGCAAAACAGCGAGCTTCACGCAATCGGAGGAATACGGGTGCAGTACAAAACATTTTTTGCACAAACACAATTCGTCGGCGAACTGTGGAATAGCAACGCCCGTCCGTTTTCAAGCACCACAGAATACGGGCTAGACACTGTAATCGGCAGCACTGTTCCAAATGGCTCCATAGCGGCGGTTGTGCAATACGGCAAAAAACGCTGGAACCATTCCGGCTCCAAAGAAGCACTGTGGACACTCAGCCCCGGCCTTACGTACGATTTCTATATCATCGATACCGTACTTTTTAAAGCCACCGGAACAGCTGCCGTTACGTTCCATATCGTCCCACAAAAATCGTTTAGCGCGTACAATGTACAGCTGTCTGTTCCGTTCCAATTCAACTGGCTATACGGAGAAAGCTGTTTCCTGTATTCATTGTTTTATGCTGATTATCTCAGCCGCCCCCAATATGATATCCAGAAAACGTACACCGTTGTGAGCGGCAGGTTCGGTCTAACCGCGTATCAGGACACTTATGCATTTCTGACGGCATTTGAAACTGAACAACGACTCTATCCTGCGCGTTGGTTCAATGTACCGAGCAGTTTTTTTCTGTCGCTCTTTGGAAATATCGCTCTAGGATTCAACAACGGCACCGGTAGTGCATTCTTGTATCAATACGGCGTCGGCATCGGCTACAACTTGTACAACTGTGTGCCGTTTACGTTTCAATTCGGATTCGACCATCGGAACATCCCGATATTTTATCTGGGCATTGTCTCAAAGATTACCCACCGGCCGTAACGGCACGCTTCTGCCGCACTGCTTCACCGTGACCAAAAACTAGTGTATCGGCGAACACCCGCATACAAAACATCGTCCCCCCGCACAGAGCATCCACACCATCGCCACGCAAGAGCGACACGCGGTGAACGGCTTTTTCTATTCACCAGTGCCAACGACATTCACCGTATACTATCTTGTGTTATATCATGTTGATAAAAAAAGAGTTTGACGCTATTATTTCTCCCATAGGGGAGTACAACAGATAATCACACTTCATGTATCTGTTTGCGTGCATCTACAAAAATGACTATGAAAAAGTGTTCTATCGTGCTGTATGCATTTTTCTGTATCGCCGTTCCGCTTGCCGCAGCGGGAAAGAGACATTTTTCGCTCGACGCACATGTCGGTGTCCACGGTGCTGTTGTACATGAATATGTGTTCTCACAGCACGCTGCTATCAGCCGTCTTGATTGGCAAACATACGCCGCGCCCGTCGCTGCACTGGACGGCGCGATTTCTCTGTCCAAGGTATTCATTGCGTTTTCTCTGCACGGTGCCGTACCGCTGCAGTGCGGACGCATGGAAGACTACGATTTTTATCTGCATTTCACACTATTCACGGCACGACCTTCACCTTGATAAAAGATACGGCATAGCGCTCGATGCCGGCTATACGTTTACCATCAGGTGGTTTTCAATCGCACCGGGAATCGGACTGGGATACAGAAATCAAGCATGGACTGCATACGACGGCTATTTGCAATATCCAGCTAGTGGAAAAAAATGGACAGGCACTGAAAGCAAGCAGGCTGTATCGGGCACCATCGTCAGCTATGAGCAGCACATACTGATGCCGTTTATTGCTCTGAAAGCACAGTTCACATTTTCCACTGCGTGGAAACTAGAACTCCAGAGTACGGTATGTCCGTATTTGTTTGTATGGGCAGTCGACCGCCACTATAAACGAAGTATGCAGTTTGATGACGCGATGCACGGCGGGGTCGGCACGACAGTTCAGTGTACGCTCTCCTACCGACAGTTTTTTATACGCGCTGCATATGAGTATGTCTCCGTTATGAACGGTACAACGAGCGTAGGTGCCATCGGCGCACCGAAGGCGTCGTTCAAAAAACTAGACGGCGTCGGGACAGGAACCGGCAGCCATCTGTGGACGGTGACCTGCGGCTACACGTTTCTCATCGGAAAGTGATGCGCCCCACCACTGCTTTGGTGCCGTCAGGGCGGTCGGTACAATAAAAAGCCGCCTCGGAGGGCGGCCTTCAGTACCACTGCTTTTATGCTGCTTATGTGCGGCACATAAGCAGCGTTTTCGGATCCAGGTTAATGGCACCGCCGCAATCCGTTTTCCCTTCCAGCGACAGAACAGACAGCACGATTTCATTCTGCTGTGCAGCAAGATGCGCCACAATAGAAAAATACGGTTGCAGTTCCGCCCGCAAGTTTTCATTTAATGCAGCGCCCGCTTTCGTATCACTGAACCACGCGGTAATCTTTTCTGCCTTAACAAATGACGCCACGCTCTCAATGTCTGCGGCACTTACGGTATCCAGATTCAAGCCATCAACGACAATGGCCGCTACTTTGATGCCGCCTTCTTTGAGCGCCTTGAGCGTGCCGATAACCTTTGGCAACGTAAACGTCTCTTGATTAAAATTCAAAATCGTGCGGTCGCGGATAACTTCATCCCGCAATTCAGTAACATCGCCAAGGTTTTTCTTTTTGGCGATTTCACTGAAGATACTTTCATACCACGTGATGACGTTTGACGAATGCTGGTCGAACGACACATGTACGAGCTGCTTACCTTCAAGCAGCGCATCGATGCCGAACTGTACAAGCACCGACGTTTTGCCGACGCCTTTTTTTGCCGTGATCAGTCCGAGTGCTCCGCCTTTTAAACCACCGTTTGCGATGTCGTCAAAAAAGCGAACAGGGCTGCTTTTGTATAAATCCTGTCTTTCCATATCGTATCTCCTTCTCATGTGCTGCATTCCGGCACAATCGAATGGCCGGAAACACACTGCGCGTTGTGCTGCCGTTCCGCTGCGGATTGCTACGCACGTTGCTGCTGCTCCTGATAGTGTTTAATCAGCTCTTCCGAAACAGAAGCGGGCACGCGGCCGTATTTCAAAAACTCCATCGTAAACTCAGCCTTTCCCTGTGTCGATGAGCGCAGAATAGTTGAAAACCCGAACATCTCGGAAAGCGGCACTTCAGCGTTTACGGTAGACGTATTGTTTTCATCGGTTGAGTCGATAATAACGCCACGCCGCTGGTTGATAAGGCCGAACATATTCCCCTGAAATTCCGTGGGACCAGAAATCGACACCTTCATAATTGGCTCAAGAATCACCGGCTTGGCTTTGGTATACGCTTCACGGAACCCACCGATGGCCGCAAGCTGGAACGCAATATCTGACGAGTCCACCGGATGGTACTGACCGTCGTTAATCGTCATCTTGATACCCACAATCGGAAAGCCGATCAGGCTGCCTTTTTCCATCGCCTTTTTAAAGCCTTTGTCACACGACGGAACGAACTCGTTCGGAATCACGCCGCCTTTAATCGCATCGACAAACTCGTAGTCTTTTTCTGCGAGCGGCTCCATAATGCCTGCCACGCGGCCGTATTGTCCGGAACCACCCGTCTGTTTTTTATGCGTATAGTTGAACTGGGCACTCTGTGTAATCGACTCACGATATGCCACCTGCGGCGCCCCGGTGATTACCTCACACTTATATTCACGTTTCATGCGTTCGATGTATACATCCAAATGGAGCTCACCCATGCCTTTGATAATCGTTTCGTTTGATTCAGGGTCAACATAAGTTTGAAACGTCGGATCTTCTTTGGTAAAACGGTTCAACGCTTTTGCCATCTGCGCTTCGCCTGCACGATCTTTTGGCTTAATCGAAAGCGAAATGACCGGCTCCGGCACGTACATGGATGCCATGGAATAGTTCAAGCCGCCGGAACAAAACGTATCACCGGACGCGCAGTCCACCCCAAAGAGCGCCACAATGTCGCCCGGAACGCCTTCGTTGATGTCTTCCATCGCGTCGGCATTCATGCGCACCAGACGTCCCACCTTAAACTTTTTGCGTGCACGCGTGTTGTACAGCTCCATGCCCTTTGCTATCACCCCTTGATAGATACGCACATACGTCAACTGCCCGTACTGACCGTCGTCAAGTTTAAAGGCGAGCGCCACCGTCGGCTTGGTGTCAGTGCTTTCAAGTTCAACGGGCGCTTCTTCGTTGTCAAGGTCGAGCGCCGTATTTTTGACTTCCGTTGGATCGGGCAGATAGCGCGCCACGCCGTCCAACAGCGGCTGAATGCCTTTGTTCATGTGCGCGGAACCGCAGAACACCGGTACAAATTGTTCAGAAAGCGTTCCCTTACGCACCGCAGCGATAATGGCGTCTTCAGAAATTGCTTTCTCTTCAAGCAAATCTTCCATAAGCTGATCATCAAAGTTTGACACCGCATCGAGCAGTTCCGCGCGATATTTTTCCGCCTCATTCATTAAATGCGCAGGAATTTCCGCCACGCGCATGTCCGTACCATCTGCACCCTCAAAGTAGATCGCCTTCATCGCCACCAGATCGACGACGCCCTCAAGTTTGTCCTCCAGCCCGATGGGCAGCTCCATCATATACGCGTTAAGCCCGAGCTTTTCGCGCAGCTGCATACGCACGCGGAGCGGATTTGCCCCTTGCCGGTCGCATTTGTTCACGAACGCAATACGCGGTACGTGGTACCGCTTAAGCTGGCGATCAACGGTAATCGACTGCGACTGCACACCGGCCACCGCGCACAGAACCAAAATCGCACCGTCGAGCACGCGCAGCGACCGTTCAACTTCAATCGTAAAGTCCACGTGTCCGGGTGTATCGATCAGATTAATTGTATAGTCTTTCCATTTTACCTGCGTTGCAGCGGATTGAATCGTAATGCCGCGTTCGCGTTCAAGCGCCATGCTGTCCATCGTTGCGCCGACGCCGTCTTTGCCGCGTACCTCGTGAATCTGATGAATTTTGTTACAGTAGAACAAAATGCGCTCAGATAACGTTGTCTTCCCTGAGTCAATGTGGGCGCTGATGCCGATATTCCGCATCTTGGAAATATCAAAGTTCATATTCTGTACCTCTTGTTAAAAATAGAATGCAACTTGAGCAATAAGTATAGCACAAGCACGCAGCTTGTTCAAGATTCATGCAGCGTGATGTATTGCCACCAGATTCATGTAGCGTGATGCACACAAAACGACATTTAAAAACCCCGCTAAAATAGCGTGCCCACTTTAGCTCCGCGTTTTCTGAAAGCACATTCACGGCTGTCCATGTGTGCGAACCGCGCACCAATGCAACAACGCTTGAAACTGATGTTTTATTCGCTGGTGCATTTTAAAGAACTAATACAGGGGAGAAGTCTCTCCCCTGGGTTCAGCCCGCCCGCTCCATTCAAGTTCACCTACGGGCGTCTTCACCACACCCCTCTCTGCGGGAGTCCCCGCAACGCCCCGCCGCAAAGGAATTCGGCGCACGGACACGTGCGCCGTTCTGGACGCACCACACAATGGAACGAGGGTGCCCGAACCACGTCAGTACGGCTTTTCCCGCAGCGTGCTCTAAAAAAATATGCTGCTCACAATGCAGGCCGCGCTTTGGTTGGAAGAGATGTGCCAGCGATGCGTTCTCCAGTTTTAAAAACGCGATTTTTTTTGCCGATGCCGCGCGTGTACTCCCGCAGCACGCGCGTGAACCGCTCCGCTTTCCTAACACACGCCAATCGAATGCATATACTCCCGCAGCACGCCGACAAACCGTTCCATCTCGCAAGGTCTTATGTCGCCCATATTCGCGATGCGGAAGGTGTCGATGTTGCCGAGCTTGCCGGGGTAAATCGTAAAGCCGAAGCCGCGCGCATAGTCGTGCAGGGCGTTGAAGCTATACTGTGGCGTTTCGGGAATCAGAATCGCCGTGATGAAGTGGCTTTGGTTCTTCCTATCCACGAGCATGTTCAAGCCCATGTCGTCAAGCCCTTTCACCAAAATCTCCCAGCATGCCGTGAACCGCTCGAAGCGTTTTGCCACGGTTTCCTGCCTTGTCTCGATGATTGCCTGACGGAGCGCGTAGAGCGTCTGCACGGGCGGCGTGAAGCGCGTCTGCTTGGTCTCCAGAAAATACTGGTACTGGTCGTACAGGTTCAGGTAGTAATTGCGCATTCCCCAGTCCTTTTGCTTCAAAAGCTCCGAGAGACGGCAGACCACAAAGCTGATTCCCGCCATGCCGCCGATGTGCTTGTTTGAGGTGCTGGTCGCAAAGTCGATTCCGAGTGCGCCCAAGTCAATCGGCATACCGCCGTAGGCTGAAACGACGTCGCACATCGTGGTCATGCCGTATTTTTTTGCCATCGGGCAGATTTTTTCTAATCTGTTCAAAAGCCCTGTTGTCGTTTCGTGGTAGACGATGGCGAAGGTCGTGTATTTTTTGCTCTGCATTTGTTTTTCGAGCGCGGCAAGGTCAATCGGCTCGTAGGTGGAACTCTTGAACACATCCATGTCGATGCCGTACACGCTCGCGATTTTTGCAAGCCGTGCGCCGTAAGAGCCGTTGTCAACCACGAGCAGCTTTCCGTCCGGCGGCACGCATGAGCTTACCATCGCCTCGTCCGCGCCCGTTCCCGAGCAGCCGAACATCACCGTTACATAATCTTTCGGGTCGGCGCACACCTCGGTCAAGCCCTCGGCGACCTCTTCCATCATGTTTCCGAACTCTAATTCTCGCGGGCAGATGTCCGCAACCACCTGCGCGTACTTCACGCTATCGGTGGTGGTGGATGGGCCGGGGTTTAAGAGCACCTCGCGGCGCACGGCGCGGAGGCTTTCGCTTTCCGCAATGCGCGGGTACACCTCCCGAACGGCGCGGGAAAGCATCGCCTCGTCGTCGATTTCCGTCCAGGCGTAATATTCGATTTTGCGCACAAAAATCGGCTCGCCGCCCTCGCTTTGCGCAATGCGGCAGAACACCGTTTCGTAGTCAATCTTGGCGTTTTCGGTTCTTGTCTTGTCGTAAAACGCGACCATCTTGTCCAAAAACGATTTTGTCACACGGCTGATTCCAACCAGCTCGCCCGCAAGGTTCTTCACGCTCGCTTTGTCCTTGGTCACATTGCACAGCACGCCGTTTTCGTCGGTTTCAAGGTACACCTCATCGTGGCTGTTTGTCGCTCCCGAAGCCAGAATCACATTATGGTGCGCGTCGTTCTGCAGCACAAAAAGCCCGATTGAATCATAGAGCAGGTCGCTTTCCAAAAGCAGAAAATCGCCTGTGACAAGCGGGGCGCACACTTCAAGCGTCCCCATGCTGCTGGTGGCGGCATAGTTGTCGTTCCGCACGGTCTTGATGCAGGGGTATTTTTTCGCAAGCGCGTCGTAATGCTCTGCGCAATGCCCCGTCCCGATGATGATTTCCTCGATTCCCGCTGCAATCAGCTTCTGCACCGAGCGTTCCACCATCGCAATGCCGTCAATCTCGATAAAGCCCTTCGGCATTTCCGCCGTCCTGCCGCCAAACCGCGAGCCTAAGCCCGCTGCCATAATCACTGCCTGTGTAATCATTGTTCGTGTCCTTATGGGAAACGTTAGGCTTGTTTGGAAACCCTGTTGGTTTCTAAACAGGTTCGCGCCTTTCCTCGGGCAAAGTCCTACGAAAAGGCATTTATTTTGGTTCGTGTTCGGAAAACTGAAGTTTCCGAATACGTCCATTGTAGTACAAAGGACGGCGGATTGCTACAGCGGGGGAGATGAGTGCATTCCCTACGCGACCTTTTTGGAATAGTCCGTGACGAACACTTCGCTTGCAAGAGAGCGGGCTTTCTGCACGATGTCGTCAAGGCGTTGCATGACGGAATCGCTGAAAAACTTCTCGCCACACTGTGAACATTCCTCGCAGGGCACATTTCTCACGATGATGATGCAGTCCTTTAAATCGACCATGTAGGTGGTGACGGTCTCTTCGAGCGTTCCCTTTTTGCAAAAAAAACAGTTAGTCATCTCGTTTTCTCCTTGTCCGCAAGTCAGACTCAAATTTTATCGTATCGGGAATGTACACCGTAATAACAACGAGCGTTTCTTGATTCACGCCGACCACCGTATGCAAGATCGTGCCCGCAACCGCGTAGCCAAAGACAAGACAACTCGGATACGGAAAGTCATCGGGGTAATCCTCTATGATTTCGCCCGTTCGTAGACAGTTGATGACATCGCCGTAGCTAATACCGCGCTTGTGCATCATTTCGGCGGAATGGATTGACCATTTCATCTGTCCTTCCGCGCAAAACCGTTGAATCTGCCCTATCTCCATAAACTGATTCTAGCATAAATTATTGTTTTTTACCACACAAAAACGCTGCCCTCTGCAACGGAAGGTGCCGCAGGGGTGCAGACACAAGACCTTGGGAGGTTGAGTCCATTACAGAAGCAGCGAAATATACTCGCGTTAATCCAATTTTGAAAGCAACCTTTTTGAAAAGCCGCTCGTTTATTTCAATACCGTTATGTGCTGTGTTTATATCACGTATTATGGGAACATAGCCATTTTTTACAAGAACTTTCGCAAACTCCAAATACCGTTCATGTACGGGCTGCTTTTGGGCAGAATGCTCGTCTTTGACACAGGTAGCCTGTCCGAAAGAAATGTGTGCTTGCAGTCCTTGCAGACAAGCTGATATTTTTCCTTGTCTATCACAATGCCCCCCGATCATATCGTCCGCAGAATTATTCAAGTGAAGTATCTTCTGCAAAAGAATTATCTCCAGCCATTACATCACTACTGTTTGGATCGGTATACTCAGTTCTGAAATCAGCATTTTCAGTCGAAGACCTGATATGGTGTTTTTATTTGCTTCGCTCTGATTTTCCTTGCTTGATTTTGTGGACTCACCTTCTTCTGTACTATTCTCGGGAGCAGAAGCTTCCATTTCATTTTCGGACACTTCAATTGTGTTTTCCGTACTTTCCATAACGGTATCATTTGATTCTGATATTTATGTTTCATCAACTGGTTTGTTTGTTTCTATCGGCTCAGTCATGGAGTGGCTTGAAAATGAATTTTCCAATTTTTATTGCCTTTAGATTGATTTGCACTGCTTTCCGTCCACGCAAGATTTTTGTCATTGGTTGCCATTTTTGCCCGGTCTTCCGGAGTTTGAAACAAATTGGTGCGGGGATTGTTTTCAATTTCACTTGCAGAAACAATGTGGTCAAGTTGCGCCCGCCCGTCTTTGGGCAATGGTCGCCCGGTATATTCGTCAATTATCACATCTTGTGTTTGAAAGGCTTCCTTTCGTTTTTTGGGAAGCGGCTTATCATATCCTGTTCCTTTACGAACATCCTGCCAGTCTTTCTTTTTATTTTCCTGCCATGCGTTATATTTTTGTTCATCAGCTTTTGTCGCGGTAACGCCATTTTCAAAATTATGTGTTGTCGTCACATTCCCGCCATCCTGTGAATTGATGAACAGGCTTGCAAGTCCGAACTGTCCTGTGATAGTTTCAATTACATTATCCTTGCAAAGTTCCAAAAGCGTGGCGGAATCTTTTTGCGAAATTTGGTCTTTGAGCGCATTTAATTCGTTGATAGATTCTTCTAGTTGCTCATTCACCTCAATTCTTAGAAGTTCTTGTTCAGAGATTTTATCAAGTTCCTCAATTTTTTCATCAAAATTATCATCAAGATAACTGTCTTTATTTCCCATAAAAATTACTCCCTTACAAAAAAATATATCATCACCACCATACAGCGTAGTGTATTGATGTCATACAAACTAATGTATGAGTGCAATACATGGTGCCGTATGGATCGTTCGCATACGGCGAACTTACCGAGTTTTGTCCGCTACGCTCCCAAAACTCGCCGCACTGGTCGGGATAATGCCGCGAGTTTGCCGTCAGGCAAACTCGCACAAGGCCTCATTCGCCCTGAGCCGACAAGCGATTATGGGGGCGAGAGTGTGCGTGTCAAGTGGTTTTGAGAAAATTTTTGCACTTTTTTCAGTAAAAAGGCGATGATTTCGCCTCGTTCTGCCTTGCATATCAGTAGTATATCACAGTCGCGCTCTTTTGGGTAGCGAGTGCTTTAGAAAATGTGAAAGCGCATACGAAAAAGCCCCGCGCCCGAAACGGGGCAGGGCTTGTGTGCATTTGTGTGCTAGTCTTTCAAGAACGCCATGAGCGCGGCTTTGTTTTCCTGCGGCGTGGACTTCGGTCTGCCCAAATCCTTCCGTGCGCCTTTCGCGACTTTCACCTCAACGAACGTGAGCGCGTTCTTTCCGCCGTCGAAAGTCGATTTGATTTCCGCGAGCGCAGAATCCAAGTCCTTTGCGGTTTCGACTGAATAAATCCTTTCGTAGCCGCACGCCTTCGCAATCGCGGGAAGGTCAATCTCTAATCCCACCGTCGGCTGACCGCCCACGCTGTCGTGCGCGCCGTTGTTCAGCACGAAGTGGACGAGGTTTGTGGGCTTCCGTGTGCCGACTGTTGCCATGCCCCCCATCTGCATGATTGCCGCGCCGTCTCCGTCAAGGCAGAAAATCGGGCGGGTGCTCTTCTGCATGGCGACGGCAAGCGCAATCTGGCTCGCGTGACCCATGCTGCCCACGGTGAGGAAGTCGCGCTCGTGACCATGACCGTGCTTTTCGCGCAGTTCGTACAGCTCACGGCTCGCCATGCCCGTGGTGCTGATGAACGCCGTGCGGTCGCTCGCGGCGAGCATGATTCGCTCAATCGCTTCCTCGCGCTTCATCTCGGCGTTCACGGGAATGTTGTTCTGCAAAGTATAGTCGGCGAATGTGCCTTTGCGGATAACGAGCGCGTAGGGCGCGGAGTGCGCCGTGATGTGCGAGTACGCCTTGTCAAGCTGGGCGGGAAGAGCCGCCTCGTCGTCGGTGAGGATTTCATATGGCACTTGCATTGCGTCAAGCAGGGCGCAGGTGACTTTTCCCTGCTTAATGTGCTGCGGCTCGTCGTGGACGCCCGGCTCGCCTCTCCAGCCGATGAGGATGAGGAGCGGCACGGAATACACATCGGGGTCTGCGAGCGAGAGGAGCGGGTTTATCATGTTGCCTTCGCCCGAATTTTGCATGTAGATGAGCGGGATTTTGCCCGTGGCGAAGTGGTAGCCCGCCGCCAGAGCCGTCGCGCTTCCCTCGTTCGCGCTGATGATGTGGCGGTCTGCGGGCGCGTTGTCCGTCACATACGCGCAGAAATTCTTCAAGAGCGAGTCCGGCACGCCCGCAAAAAAGTCCGTGCCGTGCGCAACAAGCGCGTCGTAAAATGTCTTTGGTTGAATCATTGGTTTTCTCCTATTCTTGTCAGTTTTCCCGTTTAATTTTCTTGATGTAAGATTCTGGCTCTTTCAGAATCTCATCATACTCGGATTTGTGAATTCGCTTTGAGTCAAAATCAATCTTTACATCTTGTATGAATTTCTTGAAATTGGAATTGATTTCGCAGAGCTTGTTCATCGTTTCCCAGTCAAGCTCTTTCTTTTTGCTCGCATGGAAGAGGATAGACGATGCGTCGATGTCGTCCAAGTCGAGCTGTATCACGCCGATTCCGAACGAGGTCGAAAGCCGCTCCAGCTCGTTCATCAGCTCGTCATCTTCGCTTATGTCAGCCGCAACAAGATAGCCCTCATTCGCCCAAGACGAGTTTGAGACCGCCTGAAAAAAATACTCGCGGTAGTTCGCGCGGTTGATTTCCTTTTTCATCTCGAACGACAAAAGCTCGATTGCATTCGCGTTGCTTATGCGGTTCAGTTCAATTATCTCGCTTGACCAGTCCTCAATCGGAATGTACACGCCCACGATGTCGGGATGCACCCATTCGTTCAGTCCGCTTTTCTTGGATTGCTCGTGGAAAATCGTCTTGGTGAGGATTGCCTTGCCGTTGTTGAACTGGGTGTTCGAGTATGCAAAATAGGTCAGAAGCGGGTGCAGCTCGCGCTCGCTGTAAGAAGTCTTTGTCTTTTTTGCGGATGGCTGCGACTCTTCTTTGTCGATATTCTCGATAAGCTCAGGCGTAAGGAGATTCAGTTTGGATTTTAGGAAAAACTTTGCAGGACGCTTCCCGATTTTTGTGAACAGAGAGTCGGGATTGTCGCGCACCTCAACGAACAGTCGTGCGCCAAGCGTCGCCCACGGCGTTTTTCCCGATGTCGCAAGGTTTTTGTTAATGCCCATCTCCACGCCCTTTTTCCAAATCTCTTGGAAAGTCAGCGGCTCGGCGGAGTGTTCAAGCACTTGCTGTGCATATTCCAAAAACTGAATCATGAGGTCTCTCCTTGCGGCACCATTGTATAATCAGCGCATTTTGCTTCAAGCAGCGCAAAGTCGCAGCAGAATTGTATCATCTTGCCCGTCATCTGCTAGTAGTCGCCATTTTCGTCGTTCGGGTCGCCCTTGCAGCGCACGGCAGCAAAACTCATCGGCGACACGGTGACGATGTGGAGTGCATTTTGGGGAAGGAAGAATGCATTGCATTCCTTTTTTTAACCAAACGGCACGATCGTCTCCTGAATGCGGTGCATAGGTAGTATAGCACAACAAATCACGGCGTATCTATAGCTGCAAACGCGGCATCGGCTACCGGCAGAATACCAGCATGTGATCGATGAGGATTCCGTTTGCGCCAAGGTATGTTATATACGAACATACATCGATGGCGCAGCGATGAGACGGATAGATTGTTTAGTTAGTAATAGCTAATTTATTGTAACAAAAAACATGTCACCAGCGTCACTGCCGCAAGACCGCATTGCATCGGGAGAATCTTGGGGTTGGTGGTAACGGCGCCATATGCTGACACTGCGATGATGGAAATCATAAGCGCAATGACGGCGGTCTTGCTTGCAAACGCGAACACCGCCACGAGCACGAGCACCGCAAGCACCCCGTTGTATACCCCCTGATTTTTGAACAGTAGGCTCACCGACGGGCGGCGCAACTCATCCCGCTCCATGCCGAACACCTTTGCCGTCCACTCAGACGTCGTGGCGAATGTCTCTAAATACATGATGAAGAAAAATTCCAGCGCGACTAGCGACGCGCATATTTTTATTATAACTGACATAGCTGTACCTCGGGCCATACAGTAGCACGAAGCGCGTTACCGTGCAAGCGGGGGGAAGTCAGGTAAACGCACAAGCGAGCAACCAACGCATTCGATCTGTATTCCTCTCCGCCAGCTTCTGTGATCTGTCCCCGTAGCTCGCCGTAAACGCCTTGTACAAATCGATCGTGTCGCCATCGCCGAGCACTGCAGCGATTTCGTCGGGCGTGCACGTCGCCTTATCCAGCGCGAAGTCCGCCGAAATCCTGATGCAGCCCTCTTTTCTGCACCGCGTACACGGGGATTCCCGACAAGGAAAGCGCCTCGACTCAGCGGTGCACCGTGCGTGCGGACGCGACAAATCGTTCGCGTGGTAGCTAAAGCGCACGGCAAGTACTCTGCCGTGGCGGACTTTTTGTCAAGGGGAAGGAAGGCAAGCTCAAACAATGATTCGATGTACATTTTGTGTCAGTAGAGTCGGATGCGTTTTTTGCGGCGCAAAGCCCGTCATCTGGAAACCGCGCCCATGCGGTTTCACTTCGTTTCCACTGGTTTTGCAGCGCGAATTTCGCAGTTTCCAAAATATACTTTGTATTACTTTACCCCGCGCGTCTTGCACCGCAAAACTCGTTAGGCACAAAATAACGCTGTAGGTGTTATTTCGTTCCCGGAATCAGCTCCAGAATCTCCTTAATCGGCATACACATATCGTTTGCTTCAAGCGACCGCTCCGCCTGCAGAATCGTCTCGGCGCACTTTTTCATCGCAGGGTATGACGAGCGGAGCATGTGGTTCGCGTAGATGACGATGTTCGCGCCCCAGCTTCCAAGCTCGGCTTCCGTGAACTGGTTGTAGGTGGTCGGAACGAGGACGAGCGGGATTTTCGCGTATTCCTTTCTGAACCGCTCGCAGAATTCCTTGATGTCCATGCCGCTTTTGTCCTTGGAGTGAATCATCACGCCGTCTGCGCCCGCTTTCACCGCCGCGAATGCCTTGGTCAGAGCCTCGTCAACGCTGTAGCCCGCGATGATTTCCTCGATTCGGGCGATAATCATAAAGTCCTTCGTGACCTGCGCCCGCTTTCCCGCGCTGATTTTCTCGCAGAACTCCTCTTCGGTTGCAAGCACCTGCTTGGCTTCCGTTCCGAAAAGCGAGTTCTTCTTCAAGCCCTTTTTGTCCTCGATGATGACCGCCGAAACGCCGTTGCGCTCCAGTGTGCGCACGGTAAAGACGAAATGCTCGGGGATTCCGCCCGTGTCGCCGTCGTAGATGATGGGCTTTGTGGTGCATTCAAGGATGTCGGTCAGTCCCTGCATTCGCGTGGTCAAATCGACCGCCTCAATGTCGGGCTTTCCCTTGCTCGTGGAGTCGGTGAGCGATGACGACCACATTCCGTCGAACTGGTGAACGCCGTCGTCCTTTGTCACGCTCGCGTGCTCGGCAATCAAACCTGAAATGCCCGAATGCACTTCCAGAATGCGCACGACGCTCTTTGCTTCGAGCAGACGGCGCAGGGTCGCTCGGCGGATGTCGGGCGTCGTGCCGATGGTCGCCGCGTTCTCGGCAAGCGCGGTGGAGTTGATTCCCTTCGTGTACGGAATCTCAACGATTTCGCCGCCCCATTCCTTCACGACCGCAAAGCACTCCTCGCGGATTTTTGAAAGATAGTTCGTCTTCCAGTCGTCGCCGTGAATCATAATGTCGGGCTTGTACTGCTTCAAGTTCGGCACATAGCTCCAGTCCTCTTGCGGAACGACGCGAGAGACGCCCTTGATGTTCTCGATGACATTTTTTCGCTGCTCGTAGGTGAGGTAGGGAAGCCTTTTGTGGCTCACAATCGCGCTGTCGGTGAGCAAACCCACGGTCAGCTCGCCGAGCTTTGCGCCCTCATTGATGATGTTGATGATTCCGGGGTGAATGATGTCGCCCGTGATTCCAAGATATACGCTCTTTGCCATTTCACTAGCTCCTGAAGTCTCGCTTTATCTCTGTCGTACCGATTTCCGGCATACGCGGCAGATAAACGACTTCACATTCATCTTTAAACTAAAAAGAAATCGTTCTTTGTATCATTCCCCATGGCAAACATCTCTTAAAATAGAAAATGTGCACGGCCGCAAGCCGCTCCTGTGTCATACCACAACACAGCCCGCGCGCACATCGTCAAATCATATAGCACCACTACCGGATTGTCAATAAAATTCCCCTGCCCCATCAGTAGCAGATTACGGCAGCACGATGGTATATAATCGTTTGAACATTTCTCCAAAATATGTTATACTATAGCATATATGGCACGACGAAAAACAACGTTCAAAATCAACCAGCAGGTAGTGTATCCAAGTCAGGGCGTCGGAAAAATCATTGAAATTTTTGAAAAACCGTTCAAAGAAGAAGTGCTGTTGTATTATAAAATTTATCTTGATGCATCGGACATGATTATGATGATCCCTGTCACGAAAGCAGAAGAATTCGGCATCCGCGCCATCGTTTCAGCGCAAGAAGCACACGCTGCGCTGAAACTGCTCTCCGATGATTTTGAACCGATTACGTCTGATTGGAAACTTCGCTATCAGATGAATCTTGAACTCCTGAAAAAAGGAACCATCAATGACATCGCGACAATCGTTCGGTGCCTGTACAACCGCAGCAAGATAAAAGAGCTGCCAGTTCTTGAACGCAAATTGTATGACTCTGCCCGAAAATTGCTTGAGGACGAAGTATCGTTTGCGCTGGGAAAACCGCTCAAAGAAGTTGAAACGCTCATCCATACCAAACTTGAACCGCCGGGAGCAGCTCCGCGCGTTAAGCACACCATTATAATTGAAGATGATGAAGACGACGGTTTGATGGACGACGTTGACATCGGTAAATCATCAAGCCGTTCCCGCGACGATGATTACGACAGCGACTTAGACGACGATTTTGATGATGAATAACTGTCTGCCTGCGCTCATCATCACCGCAGCAGGTTCGTCGTTACGCATGGGGGGGGAAAAAAAAGAGTACCTACCGCTCGGTGCGGGCACGGTGCTGTCAGAAGCAGTCAAACAGTTTTGTACCGCGGTAACCGTCAGCCGAATCGTCATTACCTATCCTGCTGAT
>JAFUFE010000119.1 GCA_017470085.1 Treponema sp. | reverse complement strand
GCACAGAGGGAACGCTTGACACGCTCATCCCTGCCGTCTGTAAGGAATTCGCCCGTATCCTGTAATTTTCCGTGAAACAAAAAGTTGGCACGACTTTTGCTTATACGTGTACATCACGTATGAAAAGGAGTTGTACCGATGGACATCACCGCACTGAATGAAATTCCTGCGCACATCGCAGCGAACAAGCTCACCCCAAAAGAAGCAGCCAACCGCATCGCCGAGCTTATCTACCGTTTTCCCTACAAATTTGGACTGTACCGTTTTGACGAAGATTTTCGGAGCGAGCTTATCGTCAGTTTTCTGCAGCAGGCACACGTCCTGTTTGACCGCTATGACAGCGCGCAGGGAGCGTTCGTCCCATTTTTGTATGCATTCATCCGCGGCTTGATACTGTCAGAGCTACGCGTCTTACGGAAAGAAGCTGTCGACAGCAAAAGCATGAAACAGGAAGAAGCGAACGAATACGAGCAGCAGATGGTACGATACGCGCCAGATGAAGTAGCAGCCACGGATGAGGCTTACGAGTTTCGCCCTGTGATAGCACCGTCAAAAACCTACTGTGTCAAAAATTACTGCACGTATCAGTCAAACGTCGAAGAAAAAACTGTGCTCGTGCTCGCATTGAAGGCGAGTTACTACCTGTCTGACCGCCACATTTCGCTCATCAGCAGGTACTGCGAGGTGGACCGCGCCGCACTGGCACAGACGGTGGCGGATTTGAAAGCACCGCTCGAAAAACGCGTACAGAACTGGGAACGGCTCCGCACGCGCCGGGACAATTCTTACTATTTTCACCGCACCTATGCGGTCATGTTGAACCACCAAAACGAAACCGAAACCGTACAAGCTGGGCTCAAGGCGCGCTATGCAAAACAGACGGCAAACTGGCTCGCAAAAAACCGGCAGATAAAAAAGAGCTGCCACCGCATCTGCCCAACGAATAAGACCGTCGCCCGAGTGCTCGGCATCTGCGAGCGTCAAGTGAGCTATTACATTACGCGAGCGCGACGGAAAGTGGCAGACGGAGAACTGTACGCTGCGCTGGACGAATTACCCTCACCCGAAAACACATGAGCAGTCGTAGACACGGGACGGCCGTTTCCGGTAGTATATCGGCACCATGAAGATATACTTTGCCACCGGCAATCAACATAAAAAACAGGAACTGGCGAATATGCTTTCCGGACACACGATCGTCACGCCGCAGGACGCGGGCATCGCCTTTGCACCGGAGGAAACAGGTACGACCTTTTATGAAAACAGCATCATCAAAGCGAAGGCGCTGTATCAGTTAGTGGGTGGCGCGCCGGTGATTGCAGATGACTCAGGACTGTGCGTGGCGGCGCTCGGCGGCCGGCCGGGTATCTACTCCGCGCGCTATGCCGGCCCCGACGCCCCGCAGGGCATTCCAGGAAAACAGATCCCGCAGACAGCACAGAACGCATTCCTGATAGAAGAATTAAACCGCGCGCTCACCGCTGGCTCCGGGGCTGTTACCGGTGATGCTGCGCGCTTTCCCTACGGTCAGCGATCGGCGCATTACACCTGCGCGATGACGCTGTACTGCGGCGGCGACCGGCTGTTCGTCTGCCAGGAAACCATGGACGGCGCGCTCGTTGATCACATTGATGCGGCGCGCGGAACCGGCGGTTTTGGATACGATCCCATCTTTTTCTTGCCCGATCTCGGAAAAACGGCAGCGGAACTCTCATCCGAAGAAAAAAATGCCCGTTCGCACCGCGGCAAAGCGATGCGCGCCCTCATGCACATCATCGCACACATAGTATAGCGGCGCACCGTTTTTCTCATTTTTTTATCATTCTTAAAAAAAACTGAAAAAAAATGCTCAAGTTTCCGACACGACGTTCCGATAAAAGAGATGAACTGTCATGGACTGCGCGACTTCGTAGAAGCAGCATCCAGATAATTCAAGCAGGAATATGTCGATGCAGCCTTGTAACAGCATATTCCTGCGCTTTCAGCAGAACGGATTCTGCTGCACACATATTCCAAGGAGGAATACCTATGGTTATCAACCACAACATGTCGGCACTGTATGCCAACCGCCAACTGGGAGTCAACAATCTCAGCCTCTCCAAAGACATGGAAAAGCTCTCATCGGGAGAAAAAATCAACCGCGCCGGCGACGATGCATCCGGTCTTGCGGTGTCTGAAAAAATGCGGAGCCAAATCCGTGGCTTGAACCAGGCGTCAACGAACGCGTCAAACGGTATCAGCTTTATTCAGACCACCGAAGGCTACCTGCAAGAAACAACGGACATCATGCAGCGTATCCGCGAGCTCGCCGTGCAGTCTGCAAACGGCATCTATTCAGATGAAGACCGCATGCAGATTCAGGTTGAAATTTCTTCACTCGTCGATGAAGTCGACCGGATTGCGAGCTCTGCCCAGTTCAACGGCATGAACATGTTGACCGGCCGCTTTGCCCGCTTAACTGGTGAAAACGTGGTAACCGGTTCCATGTGGTTCCACATCGGCGCCAACATGGATCAGCGCATGCAGGTGTTTATCGGCACCATGTCCGCAACCGCGCTCGGCGTTCGCTCGCTCGACGACCAGAAGATTTCGCTGGCAACGCCGGAAGATGCAAACCGCGCAATCGGTACCATCGATGCCGCGTTGACGAAAATCAACAAGCAGCGTGCAGACCTCGGCGCCTATCAGAACCGGATGGAGTTCTCCGTCAAGGGTCTGGACATCGCCGCAGAAAACATGCAGGCGTCGGAATCCCGCATCCGCGATACGAACATGGCCACACAGATGGTGGAATACACCAAGAACACTATCTTGAGCCAGGCCGGCATTGCAATGCTCGCACAGGCAAATGCCCAGTCGCAAAATGTCTTGTCATTATTGCAATAGCGTAGTATAATTATTGCAGGGGATTCTGCTCCCCTGCAATAAGCGCGGGAAACTGCTGTATGGCTTTTTCTGCGTGCAGATTCAGTATGACTAAACGCGCATGCGTTCAGACATGCGTATGATCTTTGAAATTGTGCCGTTCATGGTGTCTGTAGCGGCAGGAATAGTCAGTTTTCCGGTTTTCGGCATGAGACTGACTGTTCCTGTCGTACGGTCTGAAACTGCGTCGGGGGCGCACAACCGGTGCAGCCGGTACAGACAGGTCGGAAAGCATGATGTTTTCCGGATAAAACATGGAGGGCATATCTATGATTATTAACCACAACATGAGCTCTCTCTATGCGGACCGCGTGCTGGGTATTTCAAACAGCGGCATTGCGAAAAACATTGAGAAGCTCTCTTCCGGTGAACGGATTAACCGTGCGGGTGATGACGCGTCAGGGTTGGCCGTATCTGAAAAGATGCGGAGCCAGATCCGCGGTTTGAACCAGGCGAACAGGAACATCCAAAACGGTGTTTCTTTTATCCAGACAACTGAAGGCTACCTGCAGGAAACGACAGACATCCTTCAGCGTGTCCGCGAACTCGCCGTACAGTCTGCAAACGGCATCTATTCAGATGAAGACCGCATGCAGATTCAGGTTGAAGTTTCACAGCTGGTGGCTGAAGTCGACCGCATTGCGAGCCAGGCACAGTTCAACGGCATGAACCTTTTGACCGGCAGCTTTGGAAAAAACGACGGAGCACGAACGATGCAGCTTCAGATTGGCGCGAATATGGATCAAAACGCACGGATTTATATCGGCACGATGACGGCCACAGCTCTCGGGCTGAAAGGCATACAGGGTGACGATGAACAGATTTCGATCTCTACACCGGAACAGGCGAATATGGCAATCGGTACCATCGACAATGCGCTTTTGACTGTCTCAAAACAGCGTGCCGACCTTGGTGCATACCAGAACCGGTTTGAAATGGCTTCGAAGGGTGTTGCAGTCGCCGCGGAAAACACGCAGGCTGCAGAATCACGTATCCGCGATACGAACATGGCTTCGGAAATCGTGGAATACACGAAGAACCAGATTTTGACCCAGTCCGGCACTGCAATGCTCGCACAAGCAAACAGTCAGTCACAAAACGTACTGGCATTGTTGCAGTAGGTATCGGAAATTCTAAGAGACTGCTGGATGTCGTCTTTTGGATGATTTTAATTGGAACGGGGGAGGTGCGCCCCTCCTCCGGTTTTTTCTCACGGAAGGAGACGCCCATGAATACAATCAGTGCACGTATAAACGGGCAAAATATGACCAGGGATGGTCAATCGTATATTCACAATCTCTCTGTCGCCGGAAGCGCCGGCAAAGGGCAGCCTGACGTTCGATTGCTTGCAACAGGAGCAGAAGTAGCCGGAACCATCGCGCAGAATATGTCCGAACTAAAACAGAGCGCACAGCGGCTGCAAAAACTGTCCGACATGATTATGGTGAACAAGTTGCAATTCAACGTCAACCAGGAACTCGGAAACGTTGTGATTAAAATCGTTGATCCGAACACTGATACGGTGATCAGAGAGATACCGTCTGAAGACATGCAGCGGCTGCAAATCAGGCTGAGAAAAACTATCGGCATCCTGTTTGACAAAACTATCTAGCGGTGCTGCATAATTTCGGAAGATACAATCGATTATGCCGGGCTTCAATATACCAGGGGTCACTGACCAGTACAATACAAACAACACGATTGAACGGTTGATGCAGGTTGAGCGCGTTCCGTTGACACGGGAGCAAGAGACGCTCAAAACGTATCAGTCGGAACAGAGCGCATGGCGTGACGTAAACATGAAACTGGCTGCCCTGCGCGAAAACGTAAAAAAACTGTATTCATATGATAGCCCGTTCAGTAATAAACTTGCCACTTCGTCAGACGAGCGAGCGGTAAGCGCGGCGGCGACTCACGACGCTGCCTACGGCTCATTTACGGTAGACGTCATACAGGTGGCAAGCGCAGATCGATTTCTTTCCGCCGAACTTGAAAAAGATACCGCCGTCCCTGCCGGAAACTATGGTTTCACAGCAGGGGAAACAGCAGTAACGATTAAATGGAACGGCGGATCGCTCGAAGAATTCGTCAATGCATTCAACCGCCGCGCGGGAAATACATTCCGCTCACGCATCATCAATGCAAGCGGTGGCAAAAAAATTCTTTTAATTGAATCGCTTAAAACGGGTGCGGAAAACACCATGCATTTTGAAAAAGATGCGCTCACCTTTGCAAAGGACATCGGTATGATGGGGCCGGCTCATAATGCGGATATCGTGTTTGGTCCCGCGCACACCGACCGTACGCTGCCCGCCCCGATAGCACGAGAGCAGAGTGGCCTTCCAGAACTATCGGCGGGAGCTGTTACAGAAGACGGCGTATCGCTTCCCCCCCGTACGGCAGTTGCTATTGCGCTTCCCGACGATGTCAAAGCGCGGCCGAACGACCGGTTGCGTTTTACCGTGAGTGCTACCCCAGTAGACGACATCACCGTGTTGTTGAACAGCCATGAAGCCGCTCCCGAACTCCCGGCGGCAGGTGTCGTTACGTTCAACGATATCACCGTGCCGAACTTTCCGTCCGACACGACGCTTCCTGTGGTGGAACGGCCGCCAGAACCGCTCGTACCGATTGTGACTGACCAGATCATTTCCATAGTCATGGAAGACGGCAGCGAACGCATCGTTAAGACGCCACAGCTCTTTTCAGAAACAGAGAGCGTCGTAGAAATCAACATGACAGACTACCCCGGCATGACCGGTATCGCGGTGCGGAACCGCAACACTGGGACAGCGCTCACCCTATCGCTGCTGACGGCGTCAGACCCTGCCACGTCGGACGGCTACGTGCCGCTCAATCCGGTGACCACTGCCGACGACGCCGTCATTAAATACGAAGGCATCACGATCCGCCGCCCGACCAATACGATAGACGACGTCATCCCTGACATTACACTCACTGTGTCGAACAAGACCGACCGACCAGCGACGATCACGATTGAACCGGACATCGAGTCGGCAAAGGAATCGCTCATCACCTTTGTGGGACAGTACAATCAGGCGATTGCCGAAATCAATATCCTGTCGCAAACCAGACCAGAATTGATCGAGGAATTGACCTACCTGACTGAAGCCGAGCAAGCGGCACAGCGGGAAAAACTTGGACTATTTCAAGGGGACTTTACCCTGACGAACATAAAAAGTGCTCTCCAGTCGATCGTTTCATCGCAGTACCGTGCCGACAACGATACGGCGATTACACTGCTATCACAGCTCGGCATCGCGACGAACGCTACCCGTTCAAGCATCGGCTACAATGCATCCCGGCTCCGCGGCTATCTTGAAATCGACGAACGGATGCTTGACCGCGTTCTCAAGGAAAACATGGAAGACATCAAAAAGCTGTTCGGCTACGATTCTGACGGCGATCTGATCATCGATACCGGCATCGGTTACGAGCTCGACCAGCAGCTCGGCGCATATACGCAGTCAAACGGCATTTTGACCACGCGCGTAAACACGCTCAATTCCCGTATCCAGACATCAGAACAGCGCATCTCGCGCCTTGAAACACAGCTTGAGCGGCGTGAGATGCAGCTGCGGCAGCAGTTCGGCGAAATGGAAAGCGCATTAGATAGCCTTGAGGCGCAGCAGAACGCCATTACCAATTTTACGCGGCAAAATCAGCGGAACAATCAATAGCACATGGACACCGCTTTATTCACGCAGAATATCCGCACGATACGAACACAGACAGAGATCAGCACGGCATGAGGAGTATAAATGAACATAACGGTTAACGGACAGAAAATAGACAGCACGCTTGAAAACGAAAAAACGGTCGGCGATGTACTCACCGCGTTTCAAGCGATCTGCGACGAAAACGCCGCCGCGGTTATCGGCATTGCTGTCGACGGCGAGCGTATCACCGCAGCGCATTTTGATACCGTAGCACAGCGGACGCTCACACCGGAAACATCGTTTGCATTCGATGTCATCACCAAACAGGCACTGCTCACCACGTTCAAGGAGCTGTCGGAGCGATTTACGCTGCTGGCAGGACGCATGGAACAGATCCCGGCCGCACTGCAAAACGGACACGGAAACGATGCCCGTGAATCGATTGCAGAGCTTGCGGACGCCATCGACAGTTTCTGCCACACAACGGCGCTCGCGTCGCTGTTTCCGGAAATCCTTGATGCTGTATCCGTCGAAGGGAAAAAACTGGCGGATTTCATCTCCGAGTTTCCCCCCCTGCTCGCCGATTTTGAACAGGCGCTCGCTGCTCAAGACACCGTACAGATAGGCGACTTGGCAGAATACGAAATCTGCCCGCGCCTGACAGCACTTGGAGCAGCACTCAGGAATGACGCATGAATATATTCAACACGAACGGAAACGGGCTTCCGCTCCTTGCACGGCAGAACACCTCCGTTTACTTAATTCTTGTCTTTGCCGCAATCATTATAGCGCTGTTTTTTGTCATCAGATTTTTTATCAACCGGATGCGCCAGAGGAGAGCGACACCTGAATGGCAGGCGGCGCAAAAAAACCGACCGCCGCTTCGTGCCGACATCAACCGACTTGCCACCGCGATTTCACTGTCGAAGGAAGAGGCAGCCGTGCTGTGGAAAATCTGCCGCGACACGAAAGCGCCGAACGTGTATTACCTTGTACATGAACCAAAAAAACTGGACGCCGTCTTCAAAGCGGCATACAGCACGATGAGCCAGCGAAACGAGGCGCCGAGCATCATCACAGCGCTGTTCAAAGTACGGCACCACATTGAGCGAGACATCGGTTCCGCCGATACAATGACATCGACGACACCGCTCCGGGAAGGCATGCGCTTGCTGTGCATCACCCCGTCAGGACGACAGGTGGGCTGTCTTGTGCACCGCAACACGGCAGAAGGGCTGCTGTTGGCAATTCCTGAACAGTTTCTCAATTCGACCGACCGACCGGGAGAGTTGACAAAGGCGGTTTTCCTGTTTACCCTTCCCCCCCTTGTCCGCTATGCATTTTCCGCTCGAATCGTACGATATGAGCACGGCGTTAACGGTACCCCCGGCATGTTCATTTCACATTCAACTGACGTAAAAGTGCAGGCACAGCGGAGCTCCCGCCGGCTGGACTGTTCGTACGAAACTGTTTTCTACGCAGTCATACCTGACCGTTCGTCTGGTACTGCCTTTGTTCGCAAAGAGAAAGCGCATCACGGAACCATCGTCAACATCTCCGGCGGTGGATGCTGTATTTCAACAGCGCTCCCGATAAAAGAGAATCAACTGCTTGATATCGAAATTCCAATCAGGCAGGCACTACGGGGCACGGCGATCGGACGCATCGTGGAGACACGGAACATTGACGGCAATCAGTTCGCACTGCACATCGCATTTATCCAGATTGAGCCGACATTCCAAAATACGCTCTATGCGCTTGCCTACGGATACCTATCCGACGAAACATGATGAACACGCACAACGCGTATCTTCTCCTGATGGACTTGCGCACTTGCAACTATTGCCAATAACGGATAAAATAGTAAACTATCTATGAGAGTTTTGGAGATACAAAATATTTTTCGTGAGGAGGGACACATTTTTTATCTCCGAAAATTCACGGGTACTGCTGTCATCGAAATACCGACTGAGAACATGGTGACGCCGATTGAATTCAGCATAGAGACCTCTCCACTCGGACAGCGGACCATCGCCATCAATCTGCTCTCTGCTGTCAATTACCCGATTCTGCCGCTTAAAAAGGCGATCCGCGAATTTATCCTTGCCGAAGACATGAAAGGAAAACTACCGTGATGCGCTGCTGTTGTCGGAGCAATTCCGCCGACCAGACGATTGCGATCGGAAAACAAATCGGGGCATGCCTTACCAGAGGCGATGTGGTAGCGCTCCAGGGAACGCTCGGCGCTGGTAAGACCACTATAACGAAAGGCATTGCGGCAGCGCTCGGTGTTACCGACACTGTGACGAGCCCTACGTTCTGCCTTATCAGCGAATACGACGGCGCAATGCCGCTCTACCACATGGACGTCTATCGGCTCGATGGTGCGGAGGATTTTCAGAACATCGGCGCGAGCGACCTGATCTACGGTGATGGCGTTTCCGTCATCGAGTGGAGTGAAAAAATCATGGACGAGCTTCCTGAACGGACAATCGTCATCTCGATAACACCTGATATAGCTGACGGACGCACCATCGTGATAGACAACTGGCCATACGGAGCGATTGCATGAACGCGCTCGGCATAGATACGTCGGGCACAGCGTTCACCGTAGCGGTAAAAAAAGACACCGCCACAATCATAACGCGGTACGATATCGGTATGAAGCAGTCAGAAATGCTGGTACCGGCAATCGACGCAGCGCTCTCACAGCTACAGATCCCCCCCCCATCGCTTGACTACATCGCCCTCGCCGCTGGTCCCGGTTCGTTCACCGGCTTACGGCTCGCCTTTGCCGCGGCAAAAGCGCTGTCGCTCGCACACCGTATCCCCGTCTATGCCGTACCGACGCTCGAACTGTACGCCTTTCCCTATCGGAGAATGTCCAGAGCGGTTGCCCCGATCATTGACGCAAAAAAAGAAACGTGGTATGCCGCTCTTTTTGACGGACAGAAATCGCTTTTGCCGCAGGGGGATTATACGACGGTGGCGCTGGTGGATGCTTTTACAAAAACTGAAAAGCCGATTTTTCTGTGCGGGCCGGATGCGGGCGCTTTTTTTGAAAAACCGGTAATCGCGTCGCTGGCAGAAAAAATCAGGTGTGTCGCAACAGAACCGGCGCCTGCGACCGCACTGTTTGCACTCGCGGAAGAACAGATTACGGCAGCCACTCCGGCGCTTTCGCCCTATGACGGACCGCTGTACATTCGGCTGAGCGAAGCGGAAGAAAAGCGCCGTGCGAACGGTTGATTGCGTACCGGACTGTTTCTGCTGCGGACAGCTCACTGCGGAGCATCTTTTTTAAGCAACTTTGGCAGCGCATCCAAAGAACCAGGATTCACCGCTGCGGCTTTGTTTTCCGACTGTATGGCGTTGAACACTTCCTGCCG
>JAFUFE010000012.1 GCA_017470085.1 Treponema sp. | reverse complement strand
TTAGAACAGATGCAACGGCTGTCTCAGACGCAAGCGCAGCGGATGTCGCAAAAGCAGATTCAGGCGATGCGGCTGCTTGCGCTCAGCAGTCAGGATATGCGTGCAGAAATCTACCGGGCGGTGGAGGATAATCCTGCGCTTGAAATCGTGAACGATGCCTTTATCGACGGCAGGACGACGGGAAAAAAAACGCGGACACTGCACAGCGATAACACGCGGCTTGCTGTGAGTTCTCATTCGGGCGCGGAAAAATCGGAACGATTTCAGCAGCTGCTTGAAGGCGAACCTGATGTCCGAGAAACGTTGCACGACCATCTGTTGTTTCAGCTTGCGCTTCTCCGTCTGTCTCCGGCGGAATATGCGCTCGGGAAAAAACTCATCGACAACTGTGACGATCGCGGGTTTCACATTTTAGCGCCGGAATCATTGCTTGACGCTGCGCAGGGAGAGGATGAGCGAATGCTCGCCCATATGCTCGACTGCATTCACCACATGGATCCAGTTGGCGTCTGTGTCACCGATGTGTCGGAAAGTCTTCTCGTGCAGGCGCGCATCGCTGGAAACTTTCCGCCGCTCGCGCTGTTTCTGCTTGACGGGCACCTCGATCTGCTTTCTCCTCCGTTGCCGGAGAAGATACAGAAAAAACTGCGCGCGATGCATGCCGAGCAGAATCAGCTTTCGTTTGCGTTGCCGGAAGAACGTGACCGCTATTCGTTGTCAACGGAAGAAATTGCTGATGCGCTTACCGCTATCAAGACGTTGAATCCGTATCCCGCGCACGGCTTTGGACAGGCGGCAGCGCACTATGTGCATGGCGACGTTACCGTAACAAAAGAAGCGGGGCGAATCGATGCGGATGACGAAGCGCGCGGTATTATCAGAGCGGATGACGACCACGTCTATATGGTGCGGCTGGTGAATGATGCGTTTCCTTCCGTGCGGATTGCGCCAGATTTTGTGAGCCAGCAGCAGGGCGATCGTACGGTGCGCCGTGCCGTGGAACGTGCGGAAGGATTTCTTGAGAATATCGCGTTTCGTCAGTCGATGATTCTCCGCGTGTGCATAGAACTCGTTCGTGTGCAGCGGGTGTTTTTTGCTGCTGGGCCGGGACACATGCAGCCGTTGAGCCAGCGCACGCTTGCTGAACGGATCGGCGTCCACGAGTCCACCGTCTCGCGGATGGCGCACAGTAAATATATTCAGTGTGCGTGGGGACTGTTTCCGGTAAAATATTTTTTTTCATCTGCGGTCACCGGTGCGCCGCTCGCAGCTGGCGCGGCAGTAGCTACCGCTTCGGATATTTCGCGTGAGTCAGTGCTCGTCGTCATGCAAGACATCCTTGCCGCGCATCCAGCAGGGGCAAAACCGCTGTCCGACCAGAAACTGTGCGATGAATTAAAAAAGCGTGGAATTTCCATCGCGCGGCGGACGGTTGCAAAATATCGTGCGTCGCTTGCAATCGATTCTTCATATCGGCGGCAATAGCGGCAACCGTTTGAACGTCAGCGTTTCAGTTTTCTGCTCAATAAAGAATCCAGCGACGGTGGTGCTGTACCGTGCGTTTAAAAATGCCGTGGTTTCCGCCGGCGTCCGCTGGTGAAGCCGCGGAACAGGAGTGAACGAAAACACGGCAATCGCCGCTTCTCAAAGAGCGACGGCACGCAGCACCCTGTCTGTCATCCCCGTCATTGGAACGCCTCGCTTCGTGCCAGTTTTGCTGCCGGCTGCGGTGAAATACATTTTGCTTTTTTTGTCAGGATGTGGTATGATACATGCAGCGGCGGCTTTTGTGCTGTCTGCATGTGTGCTATGTACACGAACAGATCATCGCGTGTGGTCTTTCGGGCGCGTGCACCAAGTATGGGAAACAGATTTATCGTGTCAGTGGAAAGCCGTGTTGATATGAAAAACGGAGCAAAGTGTCGCATGAGATACTGATGCTGTATTTTTGGAGGGTGTGTATGACAAAATCGATAAAAGCGGTGGGATTCGAACTTGAGCAAAAGCAGTCAGAGATGATTGAAACGAAATTAAAGCGGATTGCATATGCGGAAGATTTAATCGTAGACGTGCTGTTGTCCGTCAAGCGCGATAAAGAATACCATTTTGATACAACGGTCAACTTTCGTTGGGGTCCCCAGGCGCACGTTAAGGGAGATGACTATGACTTTGGAGCGGCGCTCAATAAAATGATGGACGTGCTCGACAACAAAGTTAAAAAAGAAAAAGACAAAATACAGGAAAAGAAATAAAATGATGCAGGCGAATATGCCTGCATTTTTTGTAGCGCTGCCATTTTCCGCCAAGTGCAACTGCTACACTCAAGGCGGCACGGTTTTGACTGTATGAATGCTCGGTGTCGGTCGCTTTGGGCTCCGGGATTATTGCATATACGCTGTGTAACCGGTATAGTATTCCTATGGGCGACAAGAAATTTACGGTACTTGATTTGCTCGAACTTGACTTACCGGGGCATGACGCATTACATCTGACGTGTGTTGCAGGGCGGCGCGGGCTTCCGCGGGAAATTACCGTTGCAGACATCAACCGCCCTGGGCTTGAGCTGACCGGCTTTTACGAAACATTTGCGTTTCACCGAGTACAGGTGTTTGGGAGAGGGGAAGCTGCCTATCTCCAAAAACTACAGGCACAGGGGCAGTTCGATACCGTACGACAGCTTTTTACCTATCCGGTACCGTGCTGTGTATTTACCCATTCGCTTGAGCCGATTCCGGAGTTCCGTACAATTGCGGAGGAAAACAGCTGCCCGGTGCTGCAGACCGACTTAGCGTCGACAGATTTTTTAGGACGGATCACTCGTGTTTTTTCCAATTTGTTTGCGTCTAAAAAAACATTTCACGGCGTGCTCGTTGAAGTGTACGGTATCGGCATCCTGATCACCGGGCATTCGGGCATCGGCAAAAGCGAAACGGCGCTGGAACTGGTTGAACGCGGGCACCGTCTAGTGGCTGATGACGTCATCGAAGTGCGGTGCGTCAGCGGAAACAGCGTGCTGGG
>JAFUFE010000011.1 GCA_017470085.1 Treponema sp. | reverse complement strand
TTATGAATGCTTATGCGGCAACAGGAGCTGCACTTCCAACGACAGATCCTTCGAGTGGTCTGTTTCCTGATGAAGCGTCGCTGGTACAAGCGCTACAGTCATATGCGCACGATTCATTTCGTGCGGTGGAACAGCCGTTCCGGACGCGCCCGCTCGTTCTCGCAGTCCTTGACTCCCAGACAGATCGTTTTACCGATGCGGTGCTGTCTTTCCTGCATGAACTGTGTCGCGCCGAACATTTCGGCGGCTGGCGAGTTCATTCGGTTGAACGGTGGTTCCACGGCGTACCGGAACAAAATGCTGACGGGTGGAGCCTTACCGGGCGCATTGATACCGTGCTGATTGGGCCAGAAGGAAAAGCTGCCATCATCGATTACAAGTCACACCGTCTGCCGACTGTGAAAGCGAGCAGCGTGCAGGCAGACGGAACCCTCGCCGATTTTCAGATGGCGGTCTATGTTCTGCTCTGGAAATTGTCAGATGAAAATCAGGGGCATGGGCTGCCTGTTCGTGCTGATTTTTGGTCGATACGGAATGCCGCGATGCATCAAATCATCGGTGAAAACGCCGGCCGGAGCGGTACGGTATCCGCAGATGCCTATGAACCAACACTGCACGCGCTTATCGGATATGCGGACGAGTTTAGTCGGCGGCTCCGCTCGCTTCGCATTGATCCGACAACAGAAACGGTGCGGCTACCGGAAGCGTGCATGCGCTGTCCGCTCCGGCCTGTATGCCGTACGACGTATACAGTTTCTCGCATCCGGTTGACCGGGGAGGGGGGAAACCGTGAACACGCATGACGACGCATACCTTGATCTCCTTGACCCGCGCCTTGACGATCAGCAGCGTGCTGTGTGCAGCGCTTCCGGAAACATCGTCGTTGCGGCAGGAGCCGGTTCGGGGAAAACGCAGGTGCTGGCGACGCGGTTTTCCTGGCTGGTCATGTCATGCGGTATTCCCGTCGATCGGATTTTAACGCTCACGTTTACCGATAAGGCTGCCTCAGAAATGTACGAACGTATCTATGAACGGCTCAGTTATTTTTCTGTGCATCCCGCCGTTCCTCGCGTTCAGCGTGAGCGCGCCGTGCAGGCGCTGCGTTCTTTCTCTGATGCGCACATTCAGACGCTCGATTCGTATTGTGCTGCGCTCGTTCGTCAGGCAGCGCAGCGGTACGGTATTCGCCCTGATTTTTCCATTGGAACGGTTGATGTGGAGCGTATGATATATGAACGTGCGTTTTCCTTTGTGCTTGCACATCGGTTTGAACCGGCGATTCAGGCTATTGCGCAGCCAGGGCGTTTACAGGATGTTGCCGATGTTTTTTTTGCCAGAACAATCAGCCGGTACACATCGCTTGCCGTTCCTCCTGATTTTTTTACGGGCGCGCTTTCGCGACAGCGTCAGGTGATTGCAGATGCGTGGCAACAGGCGGTGAACGGCGATGCGCCAGCGGATGAAACGGCGACGATTCCGGTGTCGCATCTGGTGCGGTGCATTCAGGATGAATATCAAAGATTGAAAGAAAAAAATATCACGAGCGAATATTGCCAGCGGCTCTTTGCTGTTATTCCATTCGATGCTGATGACGCTCGTAGGATCATTCCGGAGCCTATCGTCGTTACCCCTGAAAATATCGCTGACGGTAGTATCGTTGGCGCTGTGACGGATTATCTTGTGTGGCTTACCCGCGCGTGTTTTCCGCAGACACTGCCTGGCTATACGGCGTCGCTCCGGCGGCTCGTCAATCAGGAGCTCATTAAAAAGACACTACCGTACGTCCGGTCAATCGCGCAGTACATCATCGACTATCAGACGATTGTGCGCCTTTCAGAACTGCTCGACGAACTGTGCGTAGCGGTACAGCAACTGAAACGAACCAGCGGACTGTTGACGTTTTTTGATGTTTCCGAGCTTGCTTTAGACATTGTTCGTGAGCACGAAGATATCCGCCGTCAAGAACGAGATACTTACCAAAAAATAATGATCGATGAGTTTCAGGACAATAACGGCAAGAACCGCGATCTTTTGTTTTTGCTTTCGCAACGCGACGATGGAACGATTGATCCTGAAAAACTGTTTTTTGTAGGGGATGAAAAGCAGTCAATCTATAAATTCCGCGGTGCTGACGTTGCCGTTTTCAATGAACTTAAGCGCACTGTCGGTGTTGGGCACGTCAAGAATATGGTGTACAACTATCGTTCAAGTGGCGCACTGCTTACCGCGTATAATCAACTGTTCGGCGGATGTGACGGCTCGGACGGCCGTGCCGCAGACGAGTCGTATCAGGTGTTTCCGTCGCAGGCAACACATGAATACGAAGCGTCGTTTGCCAGCGATACCTGCGCGCAAAAATTCAATGGTGAAACTCGTCTGCCGTTACCGCCAGTCGTATTGACTGCGGAAACGGTGCCAATCCATGTTTGTCTGTTCAACACCGCACTGCTCTCTGGTGATGATGCCGATGAACTGCTTTCAGCAGATGAGCAGGTCGCCTATTTTATCGCCCAAAAAATCACTGCGCTCGTGGGAACTGAAATCGACGGAAGGATGATTTCATGGCGCGATATCGCCATCCTTGACCGTACGCGTACTAAGCGGACCGTATTGACACAAGCCTTGAACCGTGCCGGTGTGCCATACATGGTTGATCAGCAGAGTAATCTCTTTGCTGAGGCGCTCGTCAACGACATCTATCATTTCATTCGGTTGTGTATGTATCCGTCGGATATGCGCTCGTTTGCTGTGTACCTGCGCTCCCCGTTTGCGGCGCTCAGCGAGCAGAGCCTTGAGACGATATTCGCGCTGTCGTGTGAATCTGATGCGGCAGGACAGGTGGCGTTCAACGCGTTTTCACCTGATAGCGATCATCGCGTGCAGGCTGCGCTCGACGCGAATGAGTATGAGCGATACCAGCAGGCTGCCTGCCGGTATCGTGAGATGATGTTGTTTGTGCGCTCTCATCGGCTGACGGAATCGCTCAATCGACTATGGTACGAGTATGGCTATCGCTATGAATATATGTGGAACGCCACCGCCGTGCTGTTCGCTGTCCAGTATGAGGTGCTGTACGAAATCGCCCGTCGCGCCGACGAGGCAGGTAAGGGGCCGGCGTGGTTTATCGACGAGCTTGCGTTGAAGCAGCATGGTGCCGGCCGCAGTGACGACTCCGAAAGCGCCGTTGACGATGTGTCGTTCCCGACGGAAGAGCGCGATGCTGTTACCGTCATGACGGTGCATAAAAGCAAAGGACTTGAGTTTCCGATTGTGTTTGTTATGGGATGCACTGGTAAACCGCATGGTGACAGTGATGAGCCGTTTTTTTTCTATTCACCTGATGATGGCGTTGCGATGCGTGTCGGTGAGGCGCACAACTATTTTTTTGTGCGGCAACAGCAGGAAGCGGAGAAGAAAAATGAAGCAGAATTTCGCCGCCTCATCTATGTTGCCCTGACGCGTGCTGAAAAGCACGTCTATGTGGTCGGCACCTGGACACTGGGACAGGACGGTATGCCAAAACATCCGTATATTGTAGAGACAATTGCCGCCCATTATTACGCGCCTGTTACGCAGGCTGAGCCTGACAGTAACCGTGCGCATTTCATTGCTGGCGCTCCATTTGATATGACCCATATTGCGCCGGTCAAACGAACCGTGCTGTTCACCTCGAAGACTGCCCGTGCAGATTCAATTACGGAAAAAAGGCGGATGATAGCAGCTGCGCTGCCGCTCTACGCTGCGGTACACGTCACCGATACGCCGGCTGTTCCGCCCAGCCATTTTTCGCCGAGCAGTTTTGAAGCTGTCCGTGATGCGGAAAGTGCGTCGGGGATGGATATTCCCTATCCGGAAATTGACAGAGCGATTGAGCGGTCACAGGGGGCATTTACCCACGACGCATTCGGAACGCTTATGCACGCCTATCTTGAAAACGTGCTGCAGAGCGATGCGCCGTACGACTGTCCGCTACCGGAGTCGCTCCTCAGTAGGATTCCGCGTCCGTTCGTGCGCTCGATACAGCGGGCGTGCATACAGATGCGGGATGCTTTTTTAGCGAGCGATGTCGGAACGTTGTTTCTAGCGAATAAGGCGCGGTGGTTTCGCACGGAGTACCGGTTTAAAAGCGTCATCAGTTCAACGGTGATTTCGGGGACAATAGACGTGCTCTTTATGACTGCGGATGATCAGGCAGTCATCATTGACTACAAGACTGACGGTGAAATCGTTCCTGAGCGGTATTATGAGCAGCTGTACTGCTATCAGCATGCGGCCGCGCTGCTGCGATCACTCCCGCGTGAAAATATCCGCTGTATAGTGTTCTATCTTCGGTACGGTACTGCCTGTGATGTGACTGCCGCACTTGCATCTTTGAGCGATGACGATATCGCGCATACGATTGCCGCACGTGAGTGACGGCGTATTTTGTGATGATACGTGTCGCTTTCAAAAATTTCTAATGCAAAATTGTAGGAAAAATTGATATTTTTGTGGTTCTATACGGGGCTATTTTGGACTATCTGGGGCAGTCTTTGGGGTAAGAGTGAGAGGTCTTTCAGCCTTTAGATTGGACTGTATATAGTTGATGAGCGATGCTTTTGTGAGAGCTATTTGTCCGTCAGTGAGCATCCGATCTACCGTTGGTCTTGAGACTGCAAGGATATGCGCTGCGTCTGTCACGGACAGTTCTACCGGAACACAGGGGAGCAGGTCTAGGTTGCCGTACGGGACGGTGAGGTAGTCTTTTGCGGCGGTCTCGTCGATGTCGGTTTCGGTAATGATGTTCATTTTTGCTCCTTATGTTGGGATTGTGTTTCCTTTGCCACTATTACCGTGCTCTTTCGCATATAACTCTTTTCTGACTTGTCCAATGTCACGCTCAATTTCATATACAAAAGTTTTAAACTCGAGTCTGATTTGAGCAATACTCTTATATGCTTTCAAATTTTCTTCTAAAGAATTAATCAGGTCTCTTGTTATGTATGACCTGTCGCTGATTTTCTCAGCTGCATATCTCATTGTTTCATGCTTTAATGATACGGGGTTACAATAATGCGGCCGCGCGTTATGGCATGAAAACAAAACAGCAACGGTGATACTTGCCATTCCTCCGCGTGTGCGTAGAAACACGTCCCGCGGCTGTCCGTTGACCGCGGGACACGGGGCATGCAAATGCGTTAAATTCAATCTCGAAAATTTGAATAAGTAAAATTAACGCTTCCTAATGACAGCAGCGTGAGCAAATTTCATTGCCAGTGCGCGCCGTACTGCACGCCAGCATACCCCGTGCTAGGCACATTCAGTGCGGGCGTTGAAGCCTGCACTGAAATGCAGTGCCGTTTACGGCTGCGTTGTTTGTCACTTGCCAGCATTTGTGTTGGGGTCGGTGACATGCCAATACAAAGTAGTACTGCCTGAACATACCAATTTCATGTCGGTCTGGTCTCTGATAGAATTGCAGGAAGAAGTGAAGACGTTGCGGACGCTGTTGAACGAATTGAGGCAGGAATGGAGCGAATTGAATCAATCCTATCTGAGGCAGAAGAAGGCGGCGCGGTTCTGGCGAGTGACAGCAGTCGTGGCGATAGCGGCGGCGGCAGTTGAGGGGCTTGTCATTGGGCTTTCGAGGTGAGGGGAAAATGGAGCATTTTGCGGTTATTGTTTCGGTGGCGAGCGGCTGTGTTTCTGTTACGGGCTTCATCGGCATCTTCATAAAGCTCGGCCGGGAGCGCGGGCTTACAGAAGCGGAGCGGAAAGAGCTTCGTAAAGATGTTGATCAGAACGCACGGGACATCAACGCGCTCGGCACGAAGGTGAACACAATGCAGCTGGAGAACTCGAAGATGATAACCGCGCTTTCGAGCGACCTCGGCTGGATAAAGTCGAGCCTTGCGGACATCAAGCAGGAAATCTCACGGAAGAGGGAGTAACGGAATGCCCAAGAGGAACAAGATAGAGATGCAGGGGCTTGTTGAGCGAATCTGCACGATGTACTTCAACGAGAAGATGAGCCACAAGGAAATCACGGACACGCTCCGTGCCGAGGGCTATGACATCTCGAAGAGCGGCGTGGGGCGGACGCTCGTTGACCAGGCGGCGCAGATGAAGGCGTACAAGGACAGCGCGAAGAAAGCCGTCGCAATCGTGAGCGAGCTTGACAAGACACCGGGACTCAACATCGCCGAGGCGAGCGTCCAGATGGTGCAGGCAAAACTGCTTGAGGAGGTGAACAAGTTCGAGGACTTCTCCACGCTCACGCCCGAAGAGCTTTTAAAGGCGATTGCACGGAATTCTGATGCGCAGACGAAAATCGCGCGGGTCAAGCTGGAGTACGAGCGGGGCTACAAGAAGGGCTTGTTCGAGGCGGCGAAAACCGTTGAGAGCGAGGGCAAAAAGGCGGGCTGGAGCGACGAGCGCGTTGAGCTGGTGAAAGCCAAGATTCTCGGCTTGAAGGTGACGTATGAAGACGGCGAGCAGTAGTGGCAATTCGCTCGAACTCTTGATGCCGTACCAGCGGCGGTGGCTTGAGGACAAAAGCCCGCTTAAAATCATCGAGAAGAACAGGCGGTGCGGCATCTCGTGGGTAGACTCGGCGGACTCGGTTAC
>JAFUFE010000118.1 GCA_017470085.1 Treponema sp. | reverse complement strand
CGGCTGCACGGAGCTGCAGTTTGCGTTTCGGCGAACGCTTCGTCAAGATATGACGAAGGTTCATTTTTTTGTACTTCACTTTACCGGTTCCGGTGAGTGAATACCGCTTTGCCGCGGATTATTTTGTCTTCATTTTAGGCATTGCCTGTCCCTCGTTACTTTTGGTTTTTGGCAGAGATAGTCATAGACATAAACCGTCCTTCCATAGCGGCCGGTTTTTCAACGACATACGCCGACGTCAGCCGTTTTAAGACTTCATCCAGAACGCCGAACCCCAGTTCCGTGTGCGCGAGCTCACGCCCGCGGAAACGAATCGTTACCTTTACTTTATTCCCCTCGTCGAGGAATTCCTGCACGTGCTTTGCCTTCGTATCAAGGTCGCCAGAACCGATTGTTGGCTGCATGCGAATTTCTTTGAGCTTCAGTACCTTCTGGTTTTTCTTGGAATCGCGGAGCCGTTTTTCCATTTCAAACCGATACTTTCCGAAATCCAGTATCTTGCAGACGGGCGGATTTGCGTTGGGAGAAACCTCAACAAGGTCGAGCTCTTTATCTCGTGCCATTTTGAGTGCTTCCACCGTTGGAATGATGCCACGCTGGTTGCCCTCGTCATCTATAAGCCTGACCTCGCGCACGCGAATCTGTTCATTGATCCGCTGTCCCTTATTGCCTGTGTTTGCCAACTAGCCTCCTTGTAGTGCTCCAAAACACTCTTTGTTACGTCGTGCGTATTCTCTTATTATATTGGAGAGCGGGCAGCTGGTCAACAGATTTTTGTGTCTTTTGTCTGTTCGCTCCATTTTCAAGGAAGCTCTGCCCGCGCAGTTTCGGTACGTTTTCGATCTTTTCGTTCGGCACTGCGTTATATCGCGGAAAACAGACCGTACCGATGGACGGTGTGTGCTCCGGTGTTGCCGATGATTTTCTCTTTGGGATAGGTGATGCGGCTTGTGTACTGGCGGCAAGTCGTGGTACACTATTTTGCTTATGTTTCTGTTTTTGTTTACGCTGTTGCCGATAGTTTTAATCGCTTCGTGTATCGCTTTGAACGACCGCGCAGTTATTCCCGTGGTGATTGCCGGAGGATTTTTTGGGGTCTGTGCCTGTATAGGAAAATTCGTTTTTTCGTTCATGCACCGCATCGTGCCGTTCAGTTTTTGGGCGAACAGTGCCGCCATTTTTTTCAGTCAACTAGCGCTGCCAACGGCGATTATCGGAGCGCTTTTCTTTGTGCTGTTTCGGAACGACCGCACCTTTAAAATCCGCCTGTTTTTTCCGCTGGTGATTTCGTTCTACATGACGTATCTGCCGTATTTCGTCGTTGCTGGTACGGAGCATGCCTTTTCGCTGTTTGAATTAGTGCTAAAGCCGAGCATGTATGTCTGTTACGCAGCCTGGGAGGCATATGTTCTGTGGCGCATCAACGGCATTGTTCAGACGGATGCGACAATGAAGGTGCGTGTGTATTGGTATGCCGCAGCGTTTGTCGGTGCGTTTGTTCCGGCAGCCATAGAGACGCTCTATCTGCTCGGCGTCTTTTCTGCATGGTGGCTCACTGGCGCGCTCTTGTACGGTGGGGGGGTAGTGTTCTGCTACCTGCGTGCATTCCGCCGGGGAGACTTTTTGTGGCTCTCTGCTGCATAAAAACAGGACTATTTAATAACTCGTCTTTATGCAGCAGATTCGGCGCGTGGAGTCATACCAGCTATTTTGTTTAGCAGGCGCTGGCGGCTACCGCAGAAAACTGTGCTCGGGCGGCGCGCCGCCCTTTTATCAGTCAAGCGCGTGGCCGGCCGAACCGAACACCGCTTTGTTTTTGTGACAGTACATGTCTTTCATGTATGTGCGCGCGGCGCCCAGATATTTCCGCGGGTCGAATTCGTCGGGATGTTCTGCAAGCACTTTACGCACGGCCGCCGTCATCGCGAGGCGCGCGTCTGAGTCTACATTGATTTTGCAGACGGCGGACGCCGCCGCTTTTCTGAGCTGTTCTTCTGGAATGCCGACCGAGTCAGGAATCTTCCCGCCGAACTGCTCGATTTCTTTGACGTATTGCACGGGGATCGTCGATGCGCCGTGCAGGACAATCGGAAAGCCGGGCAATTTCTGTTCGATTTCTGAAAGCACATTGAATGCGAGCGGCGGCGGCACCAAAATGCCGTCCGCGGTGCGCGTGCATTGCTCCGGCGTGAACTTGCACCGGCCGTGGCTCGTGCCGATTGAAATCGCCAGAGAGTCGACGCCGGTCTTCGATACGAAGTCCTGTACTTCTTCCGGCTTTGTGTAGTGGCTTTCTGCTGCACTCACTTCATCTTCCACGCCGCCTAAAACGCCGAGCTCGCCTTCTACGGTGACATAGTCTGCAAGCGAATGCGCGTAGTCGCAAACCTGTTTAGTGAGTGCGACGTTTTCATCATATGGCAGCGCGGAGCCATCGATCATGACCGACGAAAATCCGTTGTCGATGCAGTCCTTTGCCACCTCAAAGTTTGGCCCATGGTCAAGGTGCAAACAGATTGGGATATCACAGCCGAGTTCGTGCGCGTATTCCACTGCCCCGCGCATCATGTTGCGCAAAAGGTGTTTGTTTGCATAGGCGTAGGCGCTTTTTGAAATCTGCATGATGACCGGCGACTGCGTCTCCACGCATGACTCGATGATTGCCTGTAGCTGCTCTAGATTGCTGAAGTTATATGCCGGAATAGCATAGTGTCCGTCGAACGCTTTCTTGAACATATCCTTTGTGTTGACCAAGCCGATGTCTTTATAACTGTACATACGATTCCCCCTCATCAGGTGATGTGCGGAATGCATCCGCCCTTTAATAATAGGGCAATCGGTTGAAATATGCAAGGTATACACCGGCATGCCGAGCGCTTTCGGGCGCCGGAACTCCGATGAGGTAGCGGAGTATCTATAAATAGCATCAGCACGTTCGCCTGCCCAGCGACGCCGTGGCACCGTCTTTCCGTGTCCGCTATGGGGCTTTGGTCATCTTCTAAAAAGCCACTTTTGCTGCGCTCGGTACAGGGGCGCGCTGCATCCGAGGTATTTTTCTGTTGCCGTCATCTGTAGAAAAACGGTATATTAAAGGGCATGAGCACTAAAAAGAATTCTGATGCGGCGGACGAACGCCCGGCTGCTGACGCTGAACCGAAAACTGAATCCAAAGGAACTGCTGATACGGCTATTGTTCCTGCCGACCAGCTTCTTCCTGCTCGGCTTGCTATCATTCCGCTGCAGGGGCGTCCGATATTTCCCGGGATTTTCACCCCCCTTATGATTACGTCACCCGACGACACCAAGGTGGTGGAACACTCGTATTCGGGGGACAGCTACATCGGCATCTGTATGCTCAAAAATGACACCGACAGTCCCACCATGGACGACGTGCATACGGTGGGGACGGTGGCGCGCATCATTAAAAAGATAAATCTGCCGGATGGCGGCATCAATGTGTTCATCTCCACGCTCAAGCGATTCCGTATCAGAAAGACGCTCCACGCGTCTGTTCCGTTGGCGGCTGCCGTGGAATATCTTGATGACGAAGAGGACGACACGTTTGAAGTAAAGGCGCTCACGCGTGCGCTCATCAGCGAGATGAAAGAAGTGTCGGAGAACAATCCGCTTTTTTCTGAAGAGATGCGGCTCAACATGGTGAACATCGACCATCCGGGGAAAATTGCCGACTTCATCACATCGATTTTAAATATCGACAAAAACGATCAGCAGCAGGTGCTTGAAACCGTCAACGTGCGGCAGCGTATGGAACAGGTGCTCGTGTACATCAAGAAAGAACAAGAAGTGCTCCGCGTTCAGAAAAAGATTCAGCATGAACTCAATGAGCGCATTGAAAAAAATCAGCGCGAATATTTTTTACGCGAAGAGCTGAAATCCATTCAAGAAGAGCTCGGCACCGACGCTGACGGAAATCTTTCCGATTACCAAAAGTTTAAAGAAAAGATCAAGGTGCTCAATTTTTCCGGTGAGATTTTGGAAACGGTCACCGGCGAACTTGAAAAGTTCAACTTGACTGATCCGAACTCGCCGGAATACATCGGCACGCGCAATTTCCTTGAGCTGGTGACGCAGCTGCCGTGGAACGACGCACCGCAGGATCGCTATGGGTTGGACGCCGCGCGGAAAATCTTGGAGCGCGATCACTTTGGATTGGACGACGTAAAAAAACGCATCATGGAGTTTCTGGCGGTACGAAAACTGAAAAAGGACAGCAAGGGGTCTATCTTGCTGCTCGTGGGGCCGCCTGGCGTTGGAAAGACGAGCGTCGGGCATTCCATTGCAGACGCGATGAGAAAACCGTTTTTTCGTTTTTCTGTGGGTGGCCTTCGCGACGAAGCGGAGATCAAAGGGCATCGCCGCACCTACATAGGCGCGCTGCCGGGAAAAATCATACAGGGCTTAAAGATCACCAAAACGCGCGCGCCGGTCTTTATGATCGACGAAATCGATAAAATGGGGCAGAGCGCTCAAGGAGATCCGGCGAGCGCGCTGCTCGAAGTGCTTGACCCGGAGCAGAACGTGTCGTTCCGAGACAACTATCTGGATCTGCCGTTCGATATTTCCGACATTTTCTTTATCCTTACGGCGAACACGCTCGATTCGATTCCGTCGCCGTTGCTCGACCGCGCGGAAATCATCACGCTTCCCGGCTACATTGATCAGGAGAAAATAGAAATTGCCCGTCACTATCTGATCCCCAAAAATTTGGTGAAAAACGGTCTTGCGAAAGGACAGGTGAAATACTCAAAGGCGGCGCTTCAGATGATTGCGGAAGAATATGCGCGCGAGTCGGGGGTGCGAAACTATGAAAAATGTATCGACAAGATTCACCGGAAAATTGTAACCGAGCTGATGGAAGGCGCTGAAAAAAAGGCTGCGTCTGCGCGTGAAAAACAGCGGCTTCGCGCGTCGCACAAAGCAGTACAAAAGCCACGCGGAAAAAAGGCTGCCGGTGAAAGCGCCGCTGCTGGTGTATCGGACACCGTTGATGCTGTACAGTTTGTTGATCGGACGAAGACGTATGAAATTGGTGTGGCCGATTTGCAGACGTATTTGGGAAAACCGGTGTTCGACGAGAGCGAAATCAAAAAGGCTGCCGTGCCCGGTACGGCTATCGGGCTTGCGTGGACGAGTATGGGCGGCGACACGCTTCTGATAGAGAGCGTATCGTTTCCGGGCAAAGGTGAGCTGCTTTTGACCGGTCAGATGGGAGATGTCATGAAAGAGTCCGCGCAGATCGCCTTGAACTGGGTAAAGCGCTACGTGCTTGAGCGGCAGCTGAAGACACCGGATTGGTTTGAGCATAATACGATTCATCTGCACATCCCCGAAGGTGCAACGCCGAAAGACGGACCGAGTGCCGGCATCACGATGGCGACGACATTTTTGTCGCTCTTTGCTGGGCGCACCATAAAGCCACGGCTCGCTATGACGGGGGAGCTGTCGCTGACGGGAAAAGTGCTGCCAATCGGCGGTCTGCGTGAAAAGACAGTCGCGGCACGGCGGAACGGCATCAAGACGATTTTGATTCCCAAGGCGAACGAACGTGACCTTGAAGAAATCCCCGGGCACGTTAAGTCAGGAATCACGTTCGTGCCGGTGACAGGCGTGGATGAAGTGCTGTCGTTTGCGTTTGCAAATCGGACGGCGCGAAATACGACTGTGCGGAAAACAGCTGCTGTATCGCGTTCCCGGACGGCTGCCCGTGCCAAAAAGCCGCCGCGTACAAAGAAATAGCGTGCGTGTGGCATACGATCAACCAGGTGTGATAGCGGCGCCCCGTGCAGCAGGCGACGGCGCTGAGTGAGGCTGCCGTACATTCAAGCGCACGCTCGCCCTTTTGCCGTGTTGTTTTTGCTGTGTCGGCAAGCGGTCAAGCGCGCTTCGCTGAAACTTTCTCCATAAAGCGGGCGGCGTCAACAATGGCGCGCGTGTGCGTGCCGTTTCCGATCTGGCCGACTTCATCAGTTGCCGTGACTTTAAAGGTGAGCACTTTCCCGTTCGCCTGTATGTCGATAAGTTCAGTGTGTATGTGCACGTGCATCCCTTCCGGTGTTGCTGCCGTGTGCGAGACGTGCACTTCTGTGCCGACAGTCGTTTTCCCTGCATCCAGAAATGGCGCGACGCTGTCTGCTGCGGTGCCTTCGATTTCTGCAATCATCATCGGTGTTGAAAATACGTCAACCAGACCGCTTCCAACAGCGCTGGCGAGCTTTTCCTTTGTGACGGTGAGCGTCCGTTCCCCTGTTATACCGATTTCCATATAATCTCTCCTCTGCATTGTGTTCTGCCAAAAGCATACACAAAATTTACGGTAAGATAAAGGGCGGCGCTATACGTGCAATGCAATCAACCTCACGGCAATACGGCGGAGCCTTTCACACTGGCAATAAAAAAATCACACGCAACGTCTCAATGCACTTGACAAGAAAGTTAGTATATGATAATTTTATACATAAGTTAATATACTGCAACTTTACAAATAAAGGAGCTGTTTGATGCGTAAAGGAGTGGCAATCGTCGGTATGCTTATGAGCATACTGGGCGCTGCGGTTGCTCAAGAAAAGACGTTTTCCACGTGGACAGAAGTTGCTGATGACATGGGCGGTGTGCTCGATCGTGCCTATGCGCTCTATGTACAGGGGAAAGCGAAGGAAGCGCG
>JAFUFE010000117.1 GCA_017470085.1 Treponema sp. | reverse complement strand
CGTCGGTGGAAGGCTATTAACGTCAGCGTGTGCAGCTTTCCGCTTGGGATCCGCTCTACCGGCCGGAACTCGAACGCGCCGAAGAGCCGGGGCAAATCGGACAGGGTACCATGGTGTCGGGCATTGAGCGGGTGCGCGATGAACTGCTCGACGAGCGTATTACGGCGCAGCAGCATCTGGAGACGTACTGGGAGACGCGGAGTTCCTACTACATGATGCTTGAACAGATATACAACGAGCCGGCTGATGTTTCGATTCGGTCTACCATGGATATGTTCTGGCAATCGTGGCAGGAGCTTTCGCTGCACCCTGAAAGTCAGGCGGCGCGGCAAGCGGTGGTCACGCGCGGTGAAACACTGACGAATGTCATCAACGAACGATGGCACAGCCTTGCGGGCATCGGTACGCTTTTGAACGGCGACATCGAGGCGACCGTTAGTCAGGTGAACGACTATGCCCGGCAGATAGCTGCATTGAACGGCGACATCGTGCGTTCGCGCGGTTTGGGAGACAATCCGAATGATCTGCTCGACCGCCGCGACGTGCTGGTTGACAAACTGTCGAAACTGGTCAACATCACCACCGACCGTCGTGACAGCGATGAGTTTATGGTGCACGTTGACGGTCTTGTTCTGGTGCAGGGAAGCATCGCGCGAACGTTTGACATCGTGCCGACCGTCGACAACCACGGGTATTCGCGTGTCGTGTGGAGCGACACCGGGAACCGTGCTGAGATTTCTGGCGGCAAACTCGGTGCATTGATCGAGCTGCGCGATGTGGACGTGCGGAACGAAATCGCTTCGCTCAACACGATGACGATGAATTTTTCCGATCTGGTAAACGCTGTGCATCGCGCCGCCGTTGGGGGAAACAGCGTAACGGGGTTGAACTTTTTTACGCAGCATGATTTTGTTGAAAATGCGCGGGGCAATTACGATGCGAACGGCGACGGCATTTTGGACAGCTCGTATATTTTCCGTTTTACCGGTACAAACAAGCTCGATGCACAAGCACACGTCGGCATCGCGGGCACCATGACACTGTCGGCTGCGTCAGGTACGGTCAACGTTCCGTACTATCCGACAGACACCGTCGAAGCCGTCATCAATCGCATCAACGACAGCCAGGGGGAAGTCAAGGCATACCTCGACCGGAACAACCTGCTTGTCCTCAAGGCGACCGCTGCGGCTGATATGGAAAATCCTGATTTTGTTATCCGCCACGTTGAAGATTCAGGCTTTTTTCTGACGGGGTACTCAGGTATCCTTGCGGCGGCAGGTGCGGACGGTGCATATGACTATGCGCTTCCCGATGCCGTAAACGCATTGGCGGGCGCAGCATTCGCCGTCGCGCCCGTTACCAACCCCGCCGCCTACATTGAAGTGAACCAGACTATCCGCAACGACGTGATGAGCGTTGCGGCGGGATTTTTCGGTGTTGGGGGAGCAGTTGCCGCTGGCGACGGACGTGCTGCGGTGGAGATTGCCGCCATCAGGAATACGCCGGTCATGATTGGACGCGAGCGGCTGCTTGACGATTACTTTGCTGACTCCGTGACGAATATCGGTTTAAAGGGAGAGCAGGCGGAGACCAATCTCAAAAGCCAACAGGCGACGATGGATGATTTACGAAATCGCCGTGAAGCGTTGAGCGGGGTAAACATTGACGAAGAGCTTGCCGACTTACTCAAGTTTCAGCATGGCTACAATGCGGCTGCTCGATTTATCACCGTGTGGGACAGTCTGGTGGATACGGTGATAAATCGACTCGGTGTATGATGTAGGAACGGGAGCCGCTTCCAACGGGTTTGGTGAGAAAATAGAGAGGAGACGACGATGACGCGGAGAATCAGTTCAAATTTAAATAACAGCATGACGCAATCACAGCTGCGCGTTCAAGAGGCGCTCAAAAATAAAGCAAACAATCAGATTGCGAGCCAGCGGCGCATTCAGGAATTGCGTGATGATCCGATTGCAGCGGGACATCTGGTGCGCTACCAGTCGTATGTGACGCGCGTCGAGAACTTTGAAAAAAATGCGCAGACGCTGGTAGATGAGTTTTCGTTCCGGGAGAGCTATCTTTCAAGTTCACTCGATGTGATGCACCGTATCCGGGAACTTGCGGTAACAGGTGCACACGGCATCTACAACAGAGACGATCTTGCGAATATGGCGACGGAAGTTGACGAGCTTTTGAAAGAGCTCATCCAGAATGCAAACGCTGTCGGTGCTGACGGTAATTCACTTTTTGCTGGTACGAATATCAAAACTACCGCGTTCGATATCGAGCTGGGAAACGTGCCCGGATCCGGCATTCCCTTGATTTCCAGTGTGCGGTACAACGGCAATATCGATGTCAACGACATAGAGGTGAACGAGCGGCAGTATTTGACCGTGGACAATGCAGGAAACCGTACATTTTGGGCAGAACATCAGCAGCTGTTCAGTGAGCGCGATGCAAGCGGTTGGCGTGCAGGAACCGACAGCGTTATACGCGTTGACGGTGTGGACATCACTGTTACGTCAGGAGACAACGTTTATGCGCTTGTCGCAAAGATAAACGACAGCGGTGCCGCCGTTCGCGCATCGATTGATCCGGTTACAAACGGGCTCAATCTACAGACAACCGACGCGCGGCAACTGTGGCTGCAAGATGTGACGGGGAGTGCACTCGCTGATCTCGGTATCATCAAAGACACGAGCCAGCAGCCGCCGTACAATATCGGTACCGGCGTTCGCGTCTCAGGCGGTTCGCTCTTTGATACGGTCATCGCATTCCGCGACGCGCTCCTTGCCGGTGATCAAGAAGCGATCGGCGGCCGCGTGCTCGGTTCGCTTGACCGCGGCATCAGTAACCTAACCACGCGCGTCGCCAAGCTCGGCTCTGACTACGAGCGCGCCGGACTCAATGTAACGCGAAACGGCGCAACGGCACTGAACACAACAAAGTTTATTTCCGAAGAAGGCGATTTGGATTTTACCAAGGCAGTGACCGATATGAAGATGCTCGACTACACCTATCAGGCAACCCTGCACACCGCAGCGAATCTTTATCAGACGACGTTGCTTAATTTCTTGCGGTAGGGGAGAGAACTGATGCAGGTTAAGATGAAAACAGGAGCGACGGTCGAGGTACCGGATGCGCATTTTATAACCATTCCCGAAGGGCTATTCGGTTTTGAAACGTACACGCGCTATGCGATTGTCGAGTCGGGTATTGAACCATTTTTGTGGTTACAGTCTACCGAAGACAGCGCACTTGCGTTTTTGATTGTTGATCCGTTTTTAGCATGCGCCGAATACGAGGCAGACATAGACGATGAAAGCCTGAAAAATATCGGCGTCACGTCCCCTGAGGACAT
>JAFUFE010000116.1 GCA_017470085.1 Treponema sp. | reverse complement strand
TATCTCTCCTCCCACGCCGTGGTATACGCAAGCCGCGTGAGCGGCGAGTTAGATAATTTCTACTCATGCAAACGACCATAGGTCGTATACGCCAGTCGCGCGAGCGACGAGTTAGATAATTTCTACTCATGCAAACGACCATAGGTCGTATGCGTAAGCCGCTCTGCCAGTCGCCCGCCCGCCAATCGGACAGAGCAGACAGAAAATGACGAGTCATATAATTTCCTAACTATTCGTATCACGAACTGATACCTGCACTTTTCGCATGAATCATGAGTTCATAAAATATCCACAAAAAACAGATTCGGAATGCAAAACATCGCTACTCTCTTTTGCCAATCAAAATCACAGGTGTACTAATTTCCTATAAAGTGATATACTCGAAATGCTATGGGGAAATGCTTCGTATTCGTAAATCAAAAGGGCGGCGTCGGAAAAACAACGTCCGTTATCAATATTGGCGCATACAGTGCGCTCGCCGGTAAAAAAGTATTGCTTGTCGATTTTGATTCTCAAGGAAATATGTCGAGCGGTGTCGGCGTCTCAAAAGATAAGCCAACCGTATACGAACTCATCGCAGACCTGGCCACACCGAATGACGTTATTCGCCATACACAAGTTGAAAATCTTGACGCCATCTCTTCATCGATTGATTTATCCGGCGCGGCGATTGAGCTCGTTGAACAAGATGACCGCGAATACTATTTAAAAAATGCGATCGCTCCATTACGTGAACAGTATGATTACATTTTGATAGACTGCCCGCCATCACTCGGCATTTTAACGCTCAACGGATTAGCCGCAGCAGACGCCGTCCTCGTACCGATGCAATGTGAATATTTTGCGCTTGAAGGCATTACACTGCTTTTACAGACGGTCAAGAAAGTGCAAGAAAAAGTAAATACAGCGCTCGTTATCGGCGGTATCTTTTTTACAATGTACGATTCGCGCACGCGACTCGCGCAAGACGTCGTCATGCAGGTGAAATCGTATTTCAAAGACGTCGTTTTTTCGACTATCATTCCACGGAACGTACGGCTTTCTGAAGCTCCGTCACGCGGACTGCCGATCTGTAAGTATGATCCGGTGTGTGCGGGAGCCGTTAGCTATAAAAAACTTGCAGAAGAGGTAATGCATCGTGGCTAAAAAAGGCGGTTTAGGATTAGGCAGAGGACTTGACGCTCTACTCCCCGACGTGGAGCAATCTGCCGCCATACCCTCGTATATAAAAACTCCGGACGCTTTAGCAGCGCCACCTGTTTCCTCCTCGTTGCCGGAAGGTATTTCCGCGGACAGCGATGGCAACCTCTGGGCGGATCCCGCACTGCTTATGCCAAATCCACAGCAGCCGCGTACGGAATTTGACGCGACTGCCTTACAGGAACTGGCAGATTCAATCCGGGAGAACGGCGTTCTTCAGCCCATCATCATCGAACCTGTAGACGGTGGCGGTTTCTATATCATCGCAGGAGAACGGCGGACGCGCGCGGCAAAACTCGCGGGCGTGACTTCTGTACCGGTGCAGCTTCGCCGGTACGATGATCAGAAAAAGCTCGAAGTGGCGCTCATTGAAAATATCCAGCGCGAAGATTTAAATCCGATAGAAGAAGCGCGCGCCTACGCACACCTGATGCAGATGGGGAATCTAAACCAAGAGGACATTGCAAAACGTATCGGGAAAAATCGTTCGACGGTGGCGAATGCGCTCCGTCTTTTAAAGTTGCCGGAAGACATGCAGAAAGCGCTCATCTCCGGACAACTGACTGCTGGACACGCCCGTGCATTGCTTGCGGTTACATCAGATGCAGACCAGCGCGTGTTGTTCGGCAAAATCATCGGCGGTGGACTATCCGTTCGGGAAGCTGAAGCGCTCGCCACAGAATACAATAATGGCGGTAGGGCAGCGGTCAAAAAATCACCGCCCAAAACATCACCGGCACGTGATCCGGATGTTGCGGCTATTGAACAGCAGTTTATAGAAGTGCTCGGCACAAAATGTACCATCAAAGGTTCTCTTGAACGCGGTACCATTGCGATTGATTTTTTTAGCCGCGCAGATTTAGAACGACTGTACGGCATTTTAATAGCGGAATAACGGCACAGCTACGCCACATCCGTACGTAATGCGCGGATTAGTACTTACGGCAACCACAGTGAAGGCCACAACAATCAACTGCGTATTTCGAAAGAAGCGTTTCCCGCTTGCATAGTTCTAAAATCTAATTTTTTCACCGTTTATTATTTTGAGAGGCATACCATGAAACGAAAACATTACTTTGTAGCAACAGGAATCGTATTGCTCGTTGCCGCGATAGCCGTGTACAAAACATACGACACAACGCGCGTCCAACGGGAAACCGTCAGTTACCAAACATTTTATACTGATGTACGTGCAGGCACTGTAACGCGTGTGACCATATCCGACAGCAAAATCATTTTTACGAGAAACACAGGTACGGAAGAATTCATCACGGCAAATCCGCATTCACCGTTGCTCGAAGAATTTTTGCTGCAACACGGAGTCGAAATCACCTACACATGGAACGGAGCCGTTATTATTAACGTTGTGCTTGATATTATTTTTTATGCGATTATTTTCGGCGTGTTCATCTTTGCATTTCGGACGTTTATCAAACCGAACCTGTTCCGCGTGCAGCGGACAACCGGCGTAACATTTTCAGATGTAGTCGGTATGGAAAATCTCAAGCACGATACACAACAGATTATGGATATTATGCAGCATCCAGACCGCTACGCACAGCGCGGTATCCGTATGCCAAAAGGTATCTTGCTTGAAGGCGCGCCCGGCAACGGTAAAACGCTTTTTGCCCGTGCACTTGCCGGAGAAGCACACGTCAATTTTATTCCCACAAAAGCGACAGATTTTGAAAGTATGTTCATGGCTATCGGCCCGATGAAGGTAAAACTGCTGTTTGCCAAAGCGCGCCGGCGAACACCGTGCATTATTTTTATTGATGAATTCGACGGCATCGGAACGCGACGGAACTATTTCGGTTCAGCGCTCGAAACAGAGAATACACGTATTGTCACCGCGCTTTTAAACGAACTGGACGGTTTCCAACCGAACAGCGGCATTCTGGTGATTGCCGCCACCAACAGCATTGCGGCGTTGGATGAAGCGCTCATCCGACCGGGCAGATTCGACGCGCGGTTCGTCGTTCCCTTTCCTGACGCTCGCGCTCGTGAGGCGCTCTGTACTCTGTACTGCGCAAACAAATCGCACGACGCATCGTGTACGCCGGAAACGCTTTCGCAGATGTTTCACGGATTCTCGTGCGCAAAAATCGAATCGGTACTCAATCGTGCGGCGCTCATCGCCACGGATGCAGGACAGAACGCATTCACGCTCGACGATGTACGTACAGCGGTCAAAGAACAGCAAGCGGCGCGGTAAATACTCCGCCGTTAAAACGGCTGCCGTTCGGCACAAAAAAATACGCTGCATTGTCGCAACCGGTGCACCGTGCTATACTCGTCACCATGAACGGCATACCTCAAAATGACGCGGCTGCGGAAGCGCTCCTGACATTCATCCAAAAAAGTCCCAGCCAATTTCACGCGGTCGCCAGCCTAAAAGACGAACTAGAAGCAGCAGGTTTCATTCCGCTCTCCGAACGGCAACGATGGAAACTGGTTCCCGGCGGAAAGTATTGTGTAATACGCAACGGTTCCTCAATCATTTCGTTCGTGCTTCCGCCGAAACAGGATTACGACGGATTTTTGATTGCAGCAAGCCACAGCGATTCCCCCACATTTAAAATCAAAGAGCTGCCCGAAATTGCTCCGGAAAACGGCTGCATCAGACTCAACATAGAAAAATACGGCGGCATGCTGTGTGCCCCGTGGTTTGACCGGCCGCTCTCTGTTGCAGGCCGCGTCGTGTGCAGAAGTGCTCCAACAGCAGACAGTATAATCACGGAGCGTCTTGTGGCCGTCAATCGTGACCTACTGATGATTCCAAACCTCGCCATTCATTTTAATCGCACCGCCAATTCCAATGCTTCGTATACTGTCCAAAACGATATGCTACCGGTGTTCTCATGCTGTACGGAAACACAGAGCACACACAATTTCATGCAGATTGTTGCCGATGCAGCCGGCGTAGCACCAGAAGCAATCCTTTCGCACGATTTATTTTTATACAACCGTATGCCCGGCACATTTTGGGGCGCACAGAATGAATACATTGCAAGCGCACGGCTGGGCGATTTGGAATGCGCATTCACAACACTCCGCGGATTTCTTTCTGCACAAAATGATTCGCACGTACTAGTGCACGCAGTTTTTGACAATGAAGAAGTAGGCAGCGGTACAAAACAGGGCGCCGACTCAACATTTTTAGCAGACACGCTTGAACGCATTTCATTGGCATGTGGCAAGAACAGAGAAGCGTTTTTTACCGCGCTGGCAAAAAGCTTTATGGTGAGCGCTGACAATGCGCACGCTGTCCATCCGAATTACAGCGCTGTATCCGATCCAACGCACCGCCCGCTCATTAACGGTGGGCCAGTTATCAAATTCAACGCGTCGCAAAAATACACGACCGATGGCATGAGCGCTGCCGTATTCAAACTTGCCTGCGAGACAGCGGGTGTGCCATATCAGTTGTTTACAAACCGTGCAGATATAGCCGGCGGTTCGACGCTCGGAAATATTTCAAGCGCGCATGTCTCCATCCCAACCGTTGACGTCGGCATTGCACAGTGGGCAATGCATTCACCGTATGAAAGCGCCGGCGCGCATGACCCCGCACTCATGATACGGGCGATGACGGCCTTTTACTGCACGGACACAATCACACGGTAATCGGCGTCGATATCACAATCGCATACATCGGAGAGAATTCAGTGTAATCGAACTGAAAAATATAGACCGGCTATTCAATATCGACAATTTTTTTTAACTTGCGCAATTACCAGTTGCGGTTTATAATTCATATAATGATGTACGTTAATGAGGAGGATTAAATGAAACGTATTTTTGCATTGTTCGCGTGCGGCATGCTGACAACAGCGCTTTTTATGAGCTGTTCAAAAAATGAAACAGGTGCGCTCGTTGTCTACGGTTCGTGCGAAGAAGAATATCTGAGCGCTGTGTGTGCAAAGTTCGAGCGCACGACAGGCATCAAGACAAACTACCAGCGGCTTTCCACCGGTGAAGTGCTCACGAAGATCACCGAAGAAAACGGCAATCCATCTGCTGATGTGTGGTTCGGTGGCACGACCGACCCGTACAATGAAGCGATTGTTCGCGGACTTTTGGAACCGTATGCCGCTCAAAATGCATCGCACATTATCGGGCCGCAATTTAAAGATGCCGACAACAACTGGTTCGGCATCTACCGCGGCATTTTAGGATTTTTCTGGAACACGGAAGAAATCGAACGGTTGGGCATCGAACCACCGAAAGATTGGGATGATTTGATAAAGCCAGAATACCGCGGACTGATTTCATTTTCGAATCCGAACACAGCGGGAACGGGAAAACTCATCGTCAACACGATGGTGCAGATGAAAGGACGCCGAGCTGCTATGGATTATTTCCGTGCGCTCGACCGCAACGTCAGTCAATACACGAAGTCTGGTTCAGGGCCGTCAAAGCTCGTTCCGACCGGCGAAGTAGTCATCGGCATCGGATTTTTGCACGATGTCGTCTATCAAATTCTGGACAACGGCTACGATAACATCGGTATGACGGCGCCGGCATCCGGCACAAGCTACGAAATTGGTGCAACGGCGATTTTCAAAGGCGCGAAAAATCGTGAAAATGCCGAACGGTTCATCGAGTTTGCGCTTTCACCGGACTGCGTGAACATCGCACAAGACAACGGCTCATACCAGTTTCTGGTTATAGACAACGCGCGCCCGGTACAGGCAGCGGTTGATGCCGGCCTCGATGTAATTGAAACAATCAACTATGATTTTGAAGACGCCAAGTTGCACACATCAGATTATGTGCAGGAATTCTTTACCGTCATTGCAAGTGACGACCGTGTAAAAACGGAATAGTTTTCAGTTCCGCGTGACGGCGCGCTGAACTGGGCGTACCGTCCGCGGTATTTTTTAAGGCTTTTCATTATGGATACTGCACACGGCAGCATGCAAAAGAGCAGGGCGCTTGACCGTAAAAAACTATTTGCTGATCCGATTTTAGTATGCGCCATACTCGGTATCTTTGTGTTTTTGCTGCTGTTCATCATCTATCCGCTTGCAATTCTGCTTGTGGACAGCGTGTACGAAAACGGCACAGTGACGTTCTCTGTGTTTGCGCGCATTTTTGAGATGTCAGGATTTCGCACGGCAATAAAGAATACGCTCAAAGTCGGTTTTGTGACGGGCATTCTTGCGACAGCAATTGGATTTTTGTTCGCTTACGTTGACGCGTATGTAAACGTTGGCAGTAAATTTGTTAATACGCTGTTTAAGCTCGTTTCAATTTTGCCCGTTGTGTCACCGCCGTTTGTGCTTTCGCTTTCTGCAATCTTGTTGTTCGGGCGCACCGGCGTTATTACGCGGAATCTGTTGGGATTGAGCACTACAAAATTGTACGGCATGCCGGGCATTGTGCTCGTACAGTCGCTCACGTTTTTTCCCGTGTGCTATCTCATGCTCAAGGGACTGCTCAAGAACATTGACCCGTCGCTTGAAGAAGCTGCGCGCAACATTGGGGCAGCCCGCTGGAAAGTGTTCACATCTGTAACATTGCCGCTTCTGCTGCCCGGTCTTGGAAACGCATTTCTCGTTACGTTTATCGAGTCTGTTGCAGACTTTGCAAACCCTATGATAATCGGCGGCAACTACGACACACTTGCCACATCGATTTACTTGCAGCTCACTGGCGCATACGACAAAAGCGGCGCTACGGCAATGGCTGTGGTGCTGTTGTTCATCTCGATGGGATTATTCATTCTCGAAAAATACTGGCTTGAGCGAAAATCTGTTGCGACGCTTACGGGAAAAGCATCGCGCGAGCGCGTTCGCATGGATGACAAAAGCGTGCGCATTCCGCTTGTTGCCATAAGCATTCTCATTTCACTTTTTGTGATTGTGCTGTACGTGCTCGTTGTGTTCGGTTCGCTCTTTAGAATCTGGGGACGAGACTACGCGCTTTCAATGCGCTGGTATCAGTACGTGTTCAAAAACAACGGCTACAAAGTGTTCCTCGATTCAATCTGGCTCTCGCTCATTGCATCTCCGCTCACCGCGCTTTTGTCAATCATCATTGCGTACCTTGTGGTAAAGCGCAAATTTGCGGGCAAAGGATTTATGGAATTCGCAGCGATGCTCGCGATGGCGGTACCCGGCACTGTGCTCGGCGTGGGATTCATCCGCGGCTTTAACAGCGGGTTATTTCACACTGGTGCAATGCAAACGCTGTACGGCACTGGCGCAATTCTCATCATTGTGTTTATTGTGCGCTCGCTCCCCATCGGCACACGGAGCGGCATTGCGGCGCTTCGTCAAATAGACAAGTCAATCGAAGAGTCCGCATACGATTTGGGTGCAAACAGCTTAAAGGTGTTCACCACGGTTACGCTGCCGCTCATAAAAGATTCGTTTTTCAGCGGACTGGTAACGACATTCGTGCGCTCCATTACTGCAATCTCTGCAATCATTTTGCTTGTTACGCCGCAGTATGTGCTCATCACCGTGCGCATAAACGAGCACGCGGAAAAAGGCAACTACGGCATTGCGTGTGCGTATGCAACTATTTTGATAATCATCACGTATACGGCAATCATGCTGATGAATCTGCTCACCGGCAAGTTTGGCAAAAGCAAAAAGATTGCGGAATAGAGCGGGGCAAGCGGAGGAGGAGCAAAACAGCTATCGATAAACTGTGTTGTCGAGTTGTGCGAAATTCAGTCAGTAGAACAGACGGTTTAGTCAGTGTGCCGTTGCCCCAAATCTGCTTGCACGCGGTTGCCAGCGCAAAATACAGGCAGATGATTTCCATTACATATCCATGCGGTGTCGAAGTCTGTTTTGTGCATCGCATACTCCGGTAATCGGTAAGAGCGATTTTTCTACCAACTTCAATTCATGTGGATTGTAAGCATTTTGCATTGCTTCCAAAATTCCCATCATGGCAACATCTTGCGATTTTTCATCTTTTCAAACTTCGTATCAGCCCTGCCAAACGCAGAACACCGCAGACGACCAAGAGGCGAGAGCAGATAAAATCCCCGGTCTGCAAATAATATGTCCTTTAACCTTGCGCTCGGTGCGGAGGTCCTATATGCAGAGGCATATGCCCGCCGCACCGAGCGCGACAAAGCCCGCGTAGCAGACGAAGTATGCGGCAAGCAGAATCGGGGCAATCCGTTTTTCCCTTCGTTCGCGCCGTTCACTTTCTTCTTGCAGGATTTTTCTTCCGTCCTCAGTTTCTGCCAGCCGCTTAATCCACTCTTCCTGCGCGTTCCGCCGTTTGTCGATTTCTTTTGAAACGAAGTGGGCAGTTCCGAACACCGCGAGAACGAAAACAAAAATAACGATGATGTACGCGAGCATTTTTCTATTCCTCCCGCACCCAATAATTCGTGCTTCGTCCGCCCGCCGTCGGCTCTCGCTCCAAAACGCCTTTTTCAATCAAATCGGTGATGTCGCGCAGGGCGGTGTCTGTGGAGCATTTTGCGATTTTTGCCCATTTTGACGAGTTCAAAACGCCGAACCAGTTGCCCGCGGTCAATTTTTCGAGCATGAGCGATTGCCGCTCGTTCATCGGGATAGAAGCGATGTGCTGACGGAACGAGTATTTTTTGAGGACGGTTTCGGTTTCTTTGTAGCTTTCGTCCAACGCTTTTTGAAGGCAGCCCAAAAACCACACGAGCCATTCGGTGATGTCGGGAGAGCCGTGCTGAGTGCGTTCAAGCACATCGTAATAATTTTTTTTGTCGAGCGAGATTTGATTCGACATGCTGTAAAAACGCAAGTTCGTTCGGTCGCTCCGGCAGAGCATCATGTCGCCAATTGTCCGCGCGATTCGACCGTTGCCGTCCTCGAACGGGTGAACCGTGACGAACCACAAGTGCGCGATTGCCGCGTTCACAAGCGAGTCGTGCGGCTTTTCGGGCGAGTTGAGCCAATCCAAAAAGACCTGCATTTCGTGCGGAACGCGGCGGGCGGGCGGAGCTTCGTAGTGAACTGTCTCATGCCCAAGCGCACCCGACACGACTTGCATTGCGCCCGACCGCCACTCGGCCACTTCGATTTTGTTCATGCCGCTGTAGCCCGTGGGGAACAGGCACGCGTGCCAACCGAAAAGGCGTTCCCGCGTGAGCGGTTCATCGTAATGCTGCGTCGCATCAAGCATCATCTCAACCACCGCGTCCACATTTCTGTCCGCACTCACCGATTTTTGCAGATTGAGACCGAGCCGCCGCGCGATTGACGAGCGTACCTGCTCCTTGTTGAGCAAAAAACCCTCGATTTCGCTCGATTTTATGACATCGCTCGAAATCGTTTCCAAGATTCTGTCCTCTTTTTGCGAAAGACCGAGCAATTCCATCTTGGCAAGAAGCCGCCCCTGCGCCACATGGCAGTATTCCAAAAGCGCGGTGATTTTCTGAGAATCGTAAACAAAGTGAGTCCAATCGTTGTACTCATAGATGTACATGTGTGCATTGTAGGCAATTGTGCGGAGATTAGCAAGATATTCACCGCAAAATATGCGGTGAATAGGGTGAGATTCACCGCATGAACGGAGATCTTCGATTTGTGACCGCGTTCGATGCGATTAGTATACCTAAAAAGCATTTCTAGTCATAAAAACAAAGTATTGGTAATGATTAAGAATCTCTTGTATATTGAAAATACGCAAGGGTATGGAGCACCTGCGAAGCAGTTCTGAAACGACCGTAGGGAGTGGAAGAATGAGCGTGAGCGAAGTGCGGAACACCCGACCCGTAGGGAGCGAAGCGACCGGAGGAATGCGCCCGAAAAATCAGGAGGCATTATGAAACTCACAAAATCACTAACAACGGCATTCCGCATCCTTATCGATGAGAAAATCCGCTCTGCCTGTCGCAGTTCATCAAAACCAAACAGATAGCGCACGCCGTCATCTAGCACAAGTTGGTACGGTCGCAATCGTCGCTGTTCGGTCTGTTTGCCCCAGCAGTCAGTGTAGTCAAATTGTAAAATGCGATTCTGATTCAAAGCGTCTTGGCTTGCGTTCCAATAAGAAATACAATTCAATGTCTTTGTCTTCCTCATATTTAGGTTTTTGCTTATTTATTTGCTGTTCAATTATGTCAAAAATTTCATCAATTGTTTTTATTCGTATTGAATAGGTTTTCCCTGATTCAAAAGAGTCAAGATGGTTATAAAAAACAACCGTGGTCCATTCGTCAAACGAATCACAGTCGCTCTCTTCATATCAATGAGGATGAACATATACTGCAATTTTTTGATTTTCTCCTGTCCCACCTACGACTGCTGTTTCTCCTTTAATAAGAGGGTTAAGGTAATTAAAAACATATGTGAATGAATAATTTTCTAAATCAGCATTTTGCCATTTTTCTTTTGCTTCCTCAAATGCTTCTTTACCAAACTCAAATTCACGAACAGAGTCAACAGTAGTAACGATGAGGCAAGTTGAACAGAATATCTTTTTTCAATACTTGCTAGGTGTTCTTCAAAATTAGTGCCACCATCTGTATCCTCCTTGAGTTCAAGTTCACCTTTATCATTATACGAGCCGCGGTAATATTTAGAACCTTCTCTAATGTACGAATCCCAGTACAGTGTCAATTTTTCAATTATCCCCTCACCATTAGAAACCTTCATATTTCCAATAACAAGACAAGGTGTTGCTCCGTCAAATGTGTACTTAAGGCTGTAATCGCTTAGTTTATTATCTTGCCACTTTTGTTTTGCTTCATGAAATGCTTCTTCATCAAACTTAAATTCACGAACAGTAGCAACAAAGGGGCAAGCAGTAAAAAGCAGTATGCTTGAAATGAAAATAAAAGGTAAAATAAACTTGTTCATATATATCTTGTTGACTTACTGCACATATTTAGCCTTAATATAAGCAAAACGTATCCCATCGTCTATATCCTCTTGTTCATATTTACCAAAGACATACCAGTCTTTAAAACTTTTTGGACAACCATATGTATCATACTCAACCTCCATTGTATAATGAAAGCACTTATTATTATCATAGCGGAGTTTAGCTACTTGCACGCGTTCTTCAATAAATTGGAATGCATCTTCAATTCTGACAAAAGATGCAGATGTTACTTGATAGAATTCTTCTATGTTTTCAAGATATTCATCAACAAATTCCCTCCCATCACACAAAAAACCATCGATCCACAGGTATTCTTCAAAAGGGGAGCCATTTGTTACTGTAACACTTCCATCAACTGAGTGTACGCAAGGAGGGTTATTAATATATCCAAAGCTTATATAATACTCAAATGAATAATTTTTAATATCGTTTTTTTTGCCATTTTTGTTTTGCTTCTCTAAAAGTTACTTCATCAAAATAAAAACCTTTAACATAATACGGACACGAAGTAAAAATAAATGAAAGTATAGTTAATAAAACCAATTTTAGTATTTTCCTCATACTTATTACCCTTTTGGCCTAAGCATATTAAGCTGACGTAAGAAAAGGTTAAAATATCTCTCTTTTGTACTTCCTGTACGATGACGTTCCCCGTTATTATCTTTTAGCAGTGCCCCTCTATTCATAGCAAAAACGCCAGAAAGATAATAACCATTTTGCCTACCTCCCCAGCCAACATTACAATGCACAAAATCAGCAGTTATAGGTATATCATCTGCTCCATCTTTTTTTGCAACACACGACATATTGAAGTAGCCATCCACAATGAAAGCATGCCCTACATATTTGACAATGCCATTGCTATTGTATTCTTTAGATGTACCAGTTACAGGAACAGGACAACCTGCATCAATAGATTCTTTAATTTTATCAAGTGAATAGCCAGATGTTCCTTTGTATGTATAGCCACATTTTCTTAAATATATATTTCTACTTACATTGAGAATACTTGTTCCGTTACTACCAAAGATAGCAAGACATCCCTTTGCTATATCGTATAATAAGGCACCAACTTGTACTTGTACATCTCTGAGAGAATTATTATCTGGTTTTTCTTCCCAAGTTAAGGTATCCCAGTTATAATTTCCATCCCACTCACTTGCTAGTGGCCATTTTCTCTTTATTCGTGCTAAATTAGGAGAAGATGTGTATTTAGTATATTTATGAAATGCTAGTATCTGTCCCACTTGCACAGTGGTGCAACCTGCGTATCTTGCATTTCCTCCTTTAACTGCAACAACACAACTATTAAAAGGTGCTGGCTCTTGATCCCATTTTGTTTTTAAAATATGAGTGTTATTCCCACTATGTTTTACCCAATTAAAGAACTCATACGCAGGATCAGTAACATAAATAGGTGGTGTTCGTAACTGGATGTCTTCATTGCTTAAGTCTTCATCTGTAATTGAATTCCAAAGATCCGCTATATGTTGGATGTACACCTCAAAGCCAGTCATATAATCCACAGCAAACTCACAATCAGAAATATCTTCTTGATATTCAGATTCAACTATTGCAATAATGTTTCCAATTCGCTTGTCAGTAGAGGTAATAGCATGCCCTATAAATGGAGATGCATTCATCTCGTATATGAGAATCTCAAAATCCTTACACTCTTCTATTTTAGATGAACGATTAGAATTCTCAAGTGGAATAACTGGAGCCTTTTCGAGCTTAATTCTTTTCAAGGTTAACGGGGTTGAAGTAGTTATAAATGATTTCATCTCATTGTTAAAAATATCTTTTAATGTATTCTCTATAACCGTATCTGAAGTCTTCCATTTGCCAATTTTTGCGATATTTATCAGTTGATTTTTCCGCTCAATTTCTGCTCGCTCAAGATACCCGTCATCTTCAAATTGTATGTAGTCATAATTATCAACAACATCCTTATCGATATTATTAACATTGTGCTTGCATGCAAGAAAAGCAGAAATAATGCAGACTATTGTAAAAATTACCGTGATTTTAGAAATTACCCGTTTCATATACTACCCTCACGATTTTTGATAGATAAACTCATATATTAATACATTATACAATAAAAATGCACAAAAAGTAGTTTTACAATGATATATAACAGGAAATTATTTATGATAAATAAACTAAAAACTGCTATGCTACTTTGGCACCATTTTTAACATTAGATTTTCCCAATTTCTGAACGATGGTTTATACGGCGGCTATCGAGCACTGATCTGGATTTTTATAGACAAAAACTTGTGTATTTGCTATACTTGTATAGCAAATTGAGGAGGTATGTATGTTGGCATTACGGTTAAAACCAGAACTTGAAAACAGGCTTGCTGCTCTTGCCGTAAAAACTGGCAGGACAAAAACGTTTTATGCAATAAAAGCTATTGAACAGCAGCTTGATGATGTGGAAAATTATTATCTTGCTGAACAGTTCTACAATGACTGGGTTGCAAAGGGGAAAAAGGCGTATTCTTTTGATGAGGTTTTTAACTAATGTGTACCGTTGGGTTTGCACCACAAGCCAAACGACAAATCGCAAAACTCGAAGCATCAAGTAAACAAGCGATTAAAAACTTTCTCAAAGAGAAAGTTGCCGCAGCGAAAGACAAAAAGGGACTGTATGAAGTTGGAGGAACTGAACTAGTCGGAAATCTGAAAGGATTGTGGCGATTTAAAAGTTCAGATTTTAAAAGATATAGAGTTATCGGCTATCTAGAAGATGATACCTGTATTCGTGCGGGGGATTTAATACCCCGACGTGTGCGCTATAAAAATGGCATTACGTCCGACTGCAACACTTTTAGAGAACAGCATGCCGCACCGCAAACATCAAGGCTGTTGATTATCGCAGTTGTAGCAGTAGAGGGACGCTCTGGTTATAATAAAGAAAGAAGATTTGGCACAGAAAGCAAGGAAAGGTGATTTTAGAAAGAAATAATGGGAACTTCGAAAACGTGAAGCAACGATAGTTGTACTTTTTCGAGGTGGCCGCATACGAATGCGCGAGGGATTACGTGTCCGCGAGAGCGGACGGTACATAAATTCCCTATCGCAAAGCGGAGCGCAGCGTTAGGGATTGGAGTGGCGCG
>JAFUFE010000115.1 GCA_017470085.1 Treponema sp. | reverse complement strand
GGAGAAGATTGTCTGAACACGCTCGTCAAACAGCAGTCGGGCGCACATGCACCGCGCAAATTCTGGCACGAGCGGAACAGTCTGTTCTTTGCAGATTATATTGAAACGCTGCAGGACCCTGACGGTGTGGAGCAGCCGCTCAATTTAACCTACGCGGTGCGTGACGGCATTATCTCCCACTGCGGTGAAATCGACCAGCAAGGCATTCGTCCGCGTACCGATGCGATTGACCTTTATACAATCAAACGGCCGGGCATTATCCAGCCGTATACCTGGGAAGGATGCGTCGTAAAGGTTGCCGACAAAATCGCCTACCTTGGCCGTGACCTTGAAGACGCGCGCACCTATCACGTGCTCGACATGGCATCTTACCGTGAGCTCCGCGAAATCGTGGGGAGTACGCTCGGTTTTGGTGCAGACGGCAAAGGCACGCACGCGCTCAAAAACGGTAAAGCGGTGAATACGACGGTGCTCATCAATGATTTAATCGTAAACCTCTGTGAAGAAAGTTCGCTTGAAAACGGCCTCTGTTTTTCCAACGACTATTTTGCGTTCATCTCCGAATTGAAAAAATTTAACTTCGCGCACATCTATACGCACTGGCGACTCAAAGCGTTCCAGCAGTACGCATCGCTTATCATACAGACGATTTTCCGCACGCTCATGCAGGTATGGCCGTATGTTATGCACGGTCGTGTCGCGTCTGCACTCAAGTATTACCCGCAGTTCGGCAGCACCTTTGAAGAGTGGCTCGTCAAATACACAAACTACCGCCCGCAGCGCGACCCGGAACGCAAACAGCTTTCCCGCTACAATACACCGCAGGTGTTCGACATCACCGACACCGCATCGTACGAAAAGTGCGCGCTTGAATACATCTCCGGCATGACCGATCAATTCGCTATACGCGTTTACGAAGAAATTATCACATTTTAGTATTGCCGTGTTTTTTGTTATCCCGCAAAAAAATCGCGTGCCGATGACAGGATGTATACGCCGAAAAGAAAGTTATCGACCCCACTGCGACACCGGTTCCCATCCCGCAGCGCACCCCTATAGGCAAACCCGTTGAAGTTGCCTATAATCACAGGCAGCATGAACGCACTTTTTTCTGAAAAACTGAGCCGCATAGAACACGCCGGTGCTGCCTTATTACCGGAAACGGCGACCGACCCGTGGATGGCAGCGTCGTTCGGAACGCTCCCTCCCGGCATTCACCGCGACCACATCGCACCGCTCATTACACCGTGCCGCTCGCTTGTGGATTCGGGAGGCAAGCGCTGGCGGCCGCTCGTGCTCGTGCTCGTGGCAGAACTGGTACGCGAAACCGTGGCAGAAAAAAATTCCACGGCGCTCTCTGATGCCGACACCTATACTCTAACGCCGCTCGTCGAGTACGCGCATACCGCAAGTCTTATTCATGACGACATCGAGGACGCATCAGATATGCGGCGCGGACTGCCTGCCGCACATATAACTTACGGCATAGACACCGCGCTTAACGCTGCCTCATGGTTATACTTTGAAGCAGCAGCTTGCATCGACTCATTGCCAATACCGGCAGACGCACGCGCGCAGTATTACGCGCATTACCTGACCGCTCTGCGCCGTCTACACCTCGGGCAGGCGATGGATATTGCGTGGCACCGCTCGCCAGAACAGTTTCCCACCCGCACTGAATACACCGCTATGGTACAGTGCAAAACAGGAACGCTCGCTGCGCTTGCCGCACAGACAGGCGTACTGGCAGGCGGCGGCGATATTGCACTTGCAGAAACGGCCGGAGCGATCGCCGGCGAAATCGGCGTCGGTTTTCAGATCATGGACGACGTACGCAACCTGACCGTCGGCAATCCCGGAAAACGGCGCGGAGACGACATCGTAGAAGGGAAAAAAAGCCTACCGCTCCTGTGTCATGTCGCCGCACATCCTGCCGACTGTACAACGATCGCGCATTATTTTGAAACCGCTCGACGGGACGGCATCGCCTCTCCCGCAGTAGAACAGTGTATCGCGCTTTTAACTGCAAGCGGCGCCATAGACGAGGCGGCACAGGAAGGACGTGCGCTCATCGCAAAAAAAAGCGCAGAGCTCGCCGCGCTGACCGATACACCGGAAGCAGCATCGGCACAAGCGCTTGTGGCACTGTTTGACCAGCTTTCGCAGCCGGATGGAGCCGCCCATGCGTGAAACAGCAGAACACCTCAACAATCAGGCTATATCGCTCGCTGCACAGGGAGAGTTTTCCGATGCGATCGCGTGTTTTAAACGCGCAATCACTATTGAAAGCGCAAATTATCTGCTCTGGTTTAACCTCGGTGTCACCTACCGCGACATCGGCGACTTAAAAAAAGCAAAAGATGCGCTCCGCAAAGCCTATCAGATAAATGACGAAGACGAAGAAACCATAGAGACGCTGGCGCTCGTATGTTACAATTTACATCAGCTCGATGACGCACTCATGTACTGTGCGGAAGGACTTGACTGTAATCCCGAAAATCCACACCTGTGGAACACTATGGGCGTCATTTATTTTAAGCGCGACTCATACGAAAACGCAGCCGAAGCGTTCGAGCACGCGGTTTCACTCAATCCGTACTATTACGACGCACTCTACAATCTCCGCGATACGTATGAAGCGCTCGGCAATAAAACGGGCATGGCTGAATGTACACTCCGTATGCGCGAAATAGAACGGCAAGGAGGAAACCTGCGATGACCGCCACTTACTTTGTTGTGGACGTTCGTGATGAAACCGTCCGTGTCATTCCTGACATCGAAGGTGCCTGTCTGACCTGTCAGGGGCACTGTACCGAACGCACCACCGGCATCGTGGTTGAAAACACCCGCCATATTCCGGTGCAGCCCGGAGACAAAGTAAAAATCGGCTCTCGCTCCCCATGGGACGTCGCCAAAAATATCCTCGCGCTTGCCGTTCCGTTTGTCTGCGCCGTGCTCGGCTACCGACTCGCGCACCGCATGCTGCGGACACCACAAGACAGCATCCTTGCCGCAAGCGCGTTCATCTGTTTGGCAGTCGGCGCGCTCATCGTATATGTGGCTGCACGCATCCGCCCTTCAACACGGTACCTTGAGATAACCGCACGTATTCCGTAGCGTGCCCCGCAGGAT
>JAFUFE010000114.1 GCA_017470085.1 Treponema sp. | reverse complement strand
GTGGACGACTGTTGGTGCGTCTCATCAATCGCATCGATAATATTCTGCGTGCCAGTATAATTTGTGGCCATCGTCTCTGCGTCATTGTGATCAGCACGCGGGGGAATGAGCGCTGCGCAGTGTACTACATAGTCGCATCCGGTAACGAACGCGCGAACGGCGTCTTTATCGGTGATGCTTGCAACGATAACTTCAACACGCGTTTTTTGTTTTCGGATAAGGCTCCGAAGTGCGCGGGAGAGCCGCCGCGGATTCCTGATGAGCAATTTAATGTAAAGCGGCGCGTCTATTTCAAGCAGTTGACGGAACGCTTCGCTTCCCATTGCGCCTGTTGCACCGGTCAATCCAATCACGACTTTTTCCATAGTTCTGCTCCTCATTTTGAGTATTCAGTATAGCAGAATGACAGAACAATGTCATTATCTCCGGGTGGAATGGATGGATACGACCGGAGCGTCGATTGCAAAAATCAAACAACGGTGATGCACAGAAAAAAAATTGAACGACGCACCGTCAACAGTTCAGAGCGCTTGGTGCTATTGAGCGCAGGTACCCACAACAGTATATCCTGCATTTTTTACCGCACGTTCCACTTCCGCATCGGAAACGGCGCGACTGTCGGTAAAGGTGACTGTTCCCGTCGTGTGGTCTGCGTGCACTGCGGTAATACCATCGATTGCTTCAAGCGCTTTCTGCACCGTCGCTTCACAGTGCGTGCACATCATGCCGTCGACTGTGATTGTCTTTTCTGTCATATTTTTTTCCTCCTGAGGAGCTGCTGTTGCCATAATGCGAGATGGCGCCTTGCCTCGTTTAGCGACGCGATTTGCCGTCTCCGGTACGGAACCGATTGTTGCATTGGTGTACCGCGGCGGCGGTCGCCGTATTTTTTTATCGCGGGTGGTAGTATACACGGCAAATAAATTTAAACGCAAGGCATTTAACACGACAAATATACTCGACAAGCTCATCGCGGCAGCACTCAACATAGGATCGAGCTGCCATCCGAATGCATGATAGTAGACGCCTGCTGCGACCGGAATCAGAAGTACGTTGTAAAAAAATGCCCAAAACAAATTTTCATGAATCGTGCGGAGCGTCGCGCGACTCAATCTGATAGCCGCGGGAACATCGCGTACCGTGCTGTTCATTAAAACAACGTCTGCAGCATCGAGAGCGATATCCGTCCCCGCTCCGATGGCGATTCCGACATTCGCCTGTGTTAATGCCGGTGCGTCGTTGATGCCGTCACCAACCATAGCAACTGTTCCGTGGGTCTGGAGCGTTTGTATTGTCGCGGCTTTTTCATCAGGTAGAATGCCGGCGATGACGTCATCGACACCGATGTGTTCGGCAATCGTCGTTGCCGTGCGTTCGTTATCGCCGGTGAGCATAACGACGGCAATGCCTAACGACTGCAATTCTTGTATTGCACGGGGGCTGTCCTGCTTGACGACATCTGCAACTGCAATGATGCCGATGAACAATCTGTCACGCACAAAACACAGCGGCGTTTTCCCTTCGCGGGCACATGCATCCGCTTGTGTTGCAAGCGCGTCAGGCAACGGCACTATTTTTGAAATATACGCTACGCTGCCGCCGAAGAGTTGACTTCCCTGCTCATGTGCAGCCAGTCCGTTTCCGGGAAAGACCGCAAAGTTCGTTACATCATGCGCAGAAAGGCCACGCTCATGTGCGCAGGCAAGAATTGCTTTTGCAAGCGGATGTTCACTCTTTGCTTCAAGGGAAAGCGCCGTCTGCAAGAGTTCTGTTTCCGTAAAGCCTGCAGCCGGGAGTATGTCGGTGACACGCGGCTCACCACTGGTGATGGTACCGGTCTTATCGAGCGCAACAATTTGAACGCGCCCAGTTTCTTCAAGCGCTGTTGCTGTCTTAAACAGAATGCCGTGCCGAGCACCGCGTCCGTTACCAACCATGATGGCGACCGGCGTGGCAAGCCCGAGCGCACACGGGCAGCTGATAACGAGAACGGCGATGCCGCGGGAAAGCGCAAAACCGAATTCCGCGCCAGCAAACAACCACACAACTGTCGTGACGACTGCAATGCCGATAACGACGGGCACAAATATACCGGCAACAATATCCGCACTGTGAGCAACTGGGGCTTTTGTTGCAGCCGCGTCGCTCACCATGCGGATAATGCGCGACAGTGTTGTGTCTTCACCAACGCGCGTCGCTCGACAGGTGATGAATCCCTGTATGTTGATTGTTGCAGCGCTCACCGCACTCCCGGCAGCTTTATCGACGGGAAGACTTTCTCCGGTCAGTGCGCTTTCGTTCACCGAGCTTTCACCGTCGATGACAATTCCGTCAACGGGAATGCGTTCTCCGGGACGTACAACAAAAATGTCATCCTTGTGCACCGCTTCAACGGGGACGGACACTTCACTATTGTTTTGAACGATGGTTGCTGTTTGCGGCGCGAGTTTCAGAAGGCCTTTGAGTGCGCTCGTCGTTTTACCTTTGGAAATTGATTCAAGCAGCTTTCCGACCGTGATGAGCGTTACAATCATCGCGGCACCTTCAAAATAAAAATCGTTCATAAAACGCATGACGGCGACACTGTCGTTTTTTAACTGTGCGTCGGTTAGAGCGAGTAACGCATACGTGCTGTACAAAAACGACACGCCAGAACCGAGCGCTATCAACGTATCCATATTCGGCGCGCGGCTCCACAGGGATTTAAAACCGCTGATAAAAAACTGCTGATTTATCACCATGATGATTGCCGCGAGCACCAGCTGCACAATTCCTCCGGCGATGTGATTTTCTTCAAAAAACCGAGGCAGCGGCCAGTGCCACATCATATGCCCCATGCTCATATACATGAGCACGAGCAAAAAACTGATGGAGGCGATTAACCGTTTGAGGAGTATCGGTGTCTCTGTGTTTTTCAACAGCACTTCTTGCTCCGCGTGCGCATACGGTTCTTTTTTAGCAGTAGTTCCCATTGTGGTAGCGCCATAGCCAGCGCGCTCTACCGCTGCAATAACGGCATCTGATGATGCTGTTCCCGTAACGTTCATTGTATTGGTGAGCAAGTTGACAGAACAGGAAGTAACGCCGGAAATTTTTGAGACTGCTTTTTCAATGCGGGAACTACATGCCACACAGTGCATGCCGGTGATGGAAAATCGTGTCATTATACAGCGGTGCTCCTTGTGTTCATTTCATCAGTTTTTGTACCGTCGAAATAAGCTCGTCAATCGTTTCGGTTTTGCCATTCCGCAGATCGCGAACTACGCAGGTTTGGATATGTTCTGCAAGCAGTACTTTATTAAAAGCGTTCAGCGCAGCATTTGCTGCCGCCACTTGAATCAAGATGTCGGGGCAATAGGCGTCATTCTCAAGCATGGTGCGAATCCCTTTTATCTGTCCTTCGATGCGATTGAGGCGGAACAGCAGTTTTTTCTGATCGCCTTCCGTGCGTTTTTTTGTCCGCTTTGGAACGGCAGGTGCTTGCGTTGCAGCAGAGATTTTGCTCGGTGACATAACACTTCTCCTTCGATTGAATGATTCGCTATTTTTTGTGCGTATACGCTGCCGCCAGCTGACACTGTTTTTTCGGTTAGAATTGGCTAACCTTAATGCGGGGTGTTTTCAGTATACACAGCGTATTTAGTCGCCTGAACTATATGCCTATTCTCGGTAAAAGTCAATATACCCTATAGGGGTATACTACAGATCACCACGGTGATCATGGCTGTTCGCCCGATGCCGGAGCGACTCCGTGTCGACAGTACGCAGCACGGGAAATAACCGCTTCAGCTATCGCTATTGTTTTGTATGGCAGTTACGAATGCCCGTATGTATTATTTTTTGTCTGTAATTATGCCGATAATATATCGTTGGGGGAAGCAATGAGAAGACAGATATCGTTTATGGCAGCTCTCTGCTGCATGGGTTCGCTCTTTGGTATGGGAAAGAAAGATGCCGCCCAGCACATTTCCGTTCCTCGCCCCGAAGATACGCGGTATTCTTATGTGCTGCCGATGACGCATGGTTCGCCCGTCGCTTTTCAAGAGACATGGGGATATGTTATGCAGTCCCGCGCACAAGAGTTTCATTCATCGTTTCCACTGACGGATGTGGGACTTTTTGCCGCTGAAGTTAATTCATATGGTGAGCTTGAATCGATTCCGCAGCGCTCTTTGGTGGGAGATTACTCCGGACGCGTACATCTCGTAATTATCTGCGAAAGTCGGGCACTGACTCATTTTGTTATCGATCCGCGGTATTCGTCGCGGGATGCGCTGCTCAAAGAAATAGTGCAGGCAGCAAAACAGTTCGATGGCGTTCAGCTGGATTTTGAGCTGGTACCCGCACGCGACCGAGAGAATTACCTTGCCTTTATTTCAGACATAAAACGGGCGGTTGCACCAAAACCCGTCAGCGTGTGCGTGCCGGCGCGCATCCGTACTATCGGAGATGATATTTATCCTTATTCGCAGATAGCGCAGCGATGCGATCGCGTCATCGTGATGGCATATGATGAGCATTGGGCAACGAGTGCGCCGGGGGCGATTGCGTCTACCGATTGGTGCGAAAAGATAGCCGATTATGCAGTGGCAGAAATTCCGGCGGAAAAACTGGTGATGGGCATTCCGTTTTACGGACGGACATGGCAAACAGAACGCCACGCTGGCGCCTGGTACAACAGTGGCATCAATCGTATCCTCCGTGAGAATAGCGTTACGGCTGTTGAACGGGAGGAGGGTGTTCCGTACTTTCGCTACAATACCCAGATAACGGTGACTGGCTGGTTTGAAGACCGCTATTCGCTGGTAGAAAAATGTCGCATGTACAAAGACAAAAAAATAGCGAATGTTGCATTCTGGCGTGTGGGACAAGAAGATCCTGGTTTTTGGGAATGGCTTGAAATTGAAAGTCCGCTCAACTTTCAGCGGTAACATAGTTGCGTCTTCTGCCGTGCGCACACTGCTTGCGGTTGGTGGCACAGCGTGCCGCGTGTTGTGTCCTCGTTTGTATCACAGCGTACGCCGCTGATGTCTCAAAGGTGCCGACGGCCATCAGCTCCTTTTTGAACAGCGGTGCAAACGGATTGTAGGAATCGCCGTCATCAGTGTGTACAACAGAAAATTGTCCTCTAAAACGCAACACCGAGTAAAACGTCAGTTTCAGAAATTGTTGTATTGGTGCACGGTTGCATCGAACGCCGCGTCACTGCATTGTGAGTAGCATGCGCTTTTTTGGAGCAAGCGATGGGAAGAGCCGTGCCTGCGCGGTTCGCTCCCCTCATTCCTACGGAACGGTGCGCGTGCAGCGCACCGCCGCTTCGGCGCGGGCTATGCTGCTTCCGCTGTTTCAAGCAAACTCGAAAGTAAAAATGCGCACGCTATTGTAGCGGTTTTTTTAAACGTTCCTTAATTTTGAACAGAGAACGATTTTTCAAAATCGAACGCTGTTCAAAACCGCGCGGTCGCAATGAAATGAGAGCGCGCAATCAATACGCGAGTTTTCGAGAGAAAACTCGAAGATAAAAAAAACCGCGCTATTGTAGCGTTTTTTTTTAACGTTCCGTTGTCGCACTCTATTCCGCGGAGCTTGCCGGTTTGGACGGAATACGTTGCTCATCTACATTGATTTTTTCGATGGCGCATCGAACGACGGCCGGCGCCGAAAAACTATACAACGCGGATTTGGCAGCTCTGCATCGTTTCAAGCGCTGCGCGGTGTTTTTCCGGCGTCGCACCGGCACAGCACGCGCTGTCTACCGTGATGGCGGCTTCTGGCAGTGTCGCCTTAAGCAGCAGCGCGTTTGAAACAACGCAGATGTCTGTACAAACGCCTACCAATTCGATTGCCAGTGGCTCCTGTTTATTTTCTTCTGCAAGAATGTGGGCAAGGCGCGTTGAACCGAACGTCGGCTTTTCAACAACCGTTGCCCCGGTAAGCGCCGTTGCCACCGCATCCTCAAACGCCCAGCCGGACGTACCGCGGATACAGTGCACTATCGGCAACAGTCGCCCTTCCTGCGTCTCAAGGTAATCATCGCCGTGTGTGTCCTGTGTAGCGAATACGTCACCTGCAGGATACTGTGCAATCTTCCGTACGACGTTTTCTACGATAGCTTGTGCTTCGTTCGTGCCGAGCACACCGGAGATAAAATCATTCTGCATGTCGATGACGACAAGAATCTTTCTCATAACGGGCATTCCTCGTGTACAATGTACACCACGTGTACCCGACAGTGCAACCAGTACGACGGTGCTACTGCTGCACGACGCGGGATGTTGTCGGCAACCAGTGGCCGACCATCAGCTTGCGGTACCGATGTGTGCGAATATGACAATTGCGCATTTTTTGTAAATCTGTTATTTTCTTTAATGGTATGCATACCTTTGTAGCGCTGTGTGCGATCGGTGCGGAACGGATTTTAGGAAACGAGATAAAATTGCTCGGCTATACGGTGAACGGCAATGCACCGGGGCGGGTGATTTTTTCTGGCGACGACGACGCGCTTATCCGTGCGAACCTTTGCCTGAGAACTGCTGACCGCGTGTACCTACAGCTTGCGTTGTATAAAGCACAGACGTTCGATGAATTGTTCGCCGGTACATATGAGGTAGCGTGGGAAACCTTTTTCAAAAAAAATGTTCGCGTTGTAGTTGATAAAGTGCGTTCGCACGGTAGTACGCTCACTTCTGAGCACAGCATTCAAAGCATAGTGCACAAAGCGATTTATACGCGGCTGGGGGACCGGTGGCATATGGCAACAGTGCCGGAAACAGGGGCAACGGCAACCGTGCGCGTATATATCTGGGAAAATGATGTACAGGTGCTGCTCGATACATCGGGGGCGGCGCTCCATAAACGCGGTTACCGTAGTGACGGAGGACCCGCGCCCCTGCGCGAGACCGTGGCAGCAGTGCTGTTGCAGGAACTATTGTGGCGACGCAAGATACCGCTCCACGATCCGTTTTGCGGCGCGGGGACAATCGTGCTCGAAGCACTGCTGTACGCACACAATGTGGCGCCGGGACTTGCCCGGCACTTTGCTTTTGAGCAGTTTGCGTTCTACGATGCGCACCGTATGGAAACGCTCCGTCGCAGTGAAGCAGAAAAAATACGCACTGACGTACGGGTGCGCATCTCCGGTTCCGATATCGACCAGGCAGCAGTTATGCGAGCGAAAAAAAATGCCGAAGCTGCCTGCACAGTGGTACACAATGCGCTTGCCGCTATCGGAAGCTGTGCACGTGTTGCGTTACCGGATTTTTCTGTAGCGGATATGGCAACGCTCGCGGCACCCTATGAATGTGGCGTCATCGTGTGCAATCCGCCTTACGGTGAGCGTCTCGGTGATGAGGCGGCAGCACAGGAACTGTACAAAAAGATGGGCGCTCTGTGGAACAATTTTTCTGGTTGGGATTTCGGCATCATTACGGCGAACAAAAAGTTTCAAAATTGTTTTGGCCATTATGCAACGAAGCTCAAAGATATTACGGCAGGAAACCTGAACACCCGTCTGTATATATATCATCGGGACAGGGCATCTTCCCGCGACTAAACCGGATAAGGAATGCAGGCGCTATGGCAATCGTTGTGGAACATGAAAAGCGAAAAGCAGAAATTCTGACAAAGGCGCTCGACGTCTTTATAGAAGAAGGCTATGCCGACGTTACGTTCCAGAAAATAGCTGATCGCTGCGGCATTACGCGGACAACGCTGTACATTTATTTTAAAAATAAACGAGAACTGTTTTTGTGGAGTATCAAACACATCACCGCTGAACTTGAAGATGCCATTATGGAGCTCGTTACAAAAAAAGAATTTTCGGCCGCGGAGTGTCTGTTTGAAACGCTCATGTACATCATACAAAGCATTGAAGACAACAAAAAATTGTTCAACGTCATTCTCCTCTATCTGTTGCAGCTCAGAAAGACCGGCGTTGATACTCGGAAACGGGTTGCGCGACGGTTTTTGCGCCTTCGGCATGTGTTGAGCACTATCATCATCCGCGGGCAAAAATCCGGTGAATTCAAGCAGCTGTCTGTGCGTGACGTCAACGATTTATTTTACGGTCTGATAGAGGCGGCTGTGTTCCGGGTAGTGATTCTGGCGCACGACACTATGGATGATATACGGCAGACAATCGCGTTGGCCGTCGCGGAGATTCTTGCTCCATAAAAATGTTGGCATGATTCAGAACAGTGTTTCGTGGGGTTGCTAGCGGCATGCAGGATGGGCGGTCAGGTACGCCATCGATTGCGGAAATCATACGGAGACGTTACAATGGATTTCATGGAAATGATATTTTCTCCGGCAGGACATTCCGTCGCTTCTGCAGTGCAATACGTGCCGCTCAGTAGAATATTTCTGGTGTTCATTGCGTATGGCTGCATCGGCTGGTGTGCCGAAGTTCTGTATGTTGGGCTTTTCTTTGAACATAAATTTGTCAATCGTGGATTTCTCCGTGGCCCGATATGCCCAGTCTATGGTTGCGGCGGACTCGCCGTGCTCGCATTACCACTTGAAATAAAAAATTCTTGGGGCGCACTTTTTGTCAGTGTTATGGTTTTAGCAACGACAGTTGAATATCTGACCGCATGGTATTTAGAACATACATTCCACATGAAATGGTGGGATTATTCACACTATCGCTTTAACATACAAGGACGCGTCTGTCTGTTGAACTCGGTGCTGTTCGGCGTGCTCGGTGTCGTGATTGTTCGCTTTGTCCAACCGCTGATAGATTTTTGCATCTCCCAGCTGAACGATGTTTTAACGTTGTCCCTTGCGGGGGGTATCGCAGTTGTGTTCAGTATCGATTTGGTAACGACAACAAAGCGACTCGTAGATTTCAGTACGTTTATGGAGAAGATGCAAGAGTTCAGCGAATCGCTCAAAGTGCGGTTTGCCGATGAGGCGTGGTTCCGGAGCACAACCCTTGCGGATATGTTTGCATCGGTACGGGAGCATATTCGAAATAACGGCGATTTTGCCCGCGCGCCGCTCATGCATAAATTTGAGGAATTCTATAAACACCACGCAAACCATGAACGTTTACTGCGTTTGTTCCCGGAAGCGTCAAGTGTTAATTATAAAGAAGCGCTTTCTTTGATGCGCGCCCGTATTGCGGAGAGCATTGCGGAAAGGAAAGCTGCCCGTACCACACGGCGCGATAAGCAATAACATGAAGGAACGGCAGTGATACGAAACATCATCTTTGATATTGGCAGCGTGCTCGTGGAATTTCGCCCGCAATGGGTAATGGAACACATGGGCATAGATGTGGAAACAACAGCGGCGATTTCGCGGACAACGTTTCAAAGCGAACGGTGGCAAGAACTCGATCGCGGGATCATTCCAGAAGCTGATGTCATCGCTGCAATGCGTGCCGAAACTCCGGCGCACTATCGCGATGCGTTCGACCGCTTTTTTGCGTGCGGTCGAAAAGATTTGGTGCGGGAGTTTCCGTACGCTGCACAGTGGCTCAAAACATTACGCGGCCGCGGCTATAAAATCTATCTGCTGTCAAATTATCCGCGGAGTTTTTTTGAGCTGCACGCCACAACGGTCTTTACCTTTTTGCCTTTTGTTGACGGAAAAATTGTTTCTGCATATGTACAGTGCATCAAACCCGATTCTGCAATATATCAACAGCTGCTGGATACCTACCGACTTTCTGCCAAAGAATGTGTGTTCATCGATGACCGTACGGAAAATATTGCAGCTGCGGAAGCACTGGGAATTCGCGGCATTATATTTACCGCGTATGAAGCAGCACACATCGAACTGGAGGCGCTCCTAACAGCACGGTGATGCACTGTTTTCGTTGTGATGCTGCCGATTTTTAGCAATACAGATATGCTGACAGGTTTTCCCGTTGCCAGTTGTCTATTGACCACTTCAAATCATGCGATTTTGTTTGACCAATACACAATTTTACACTGGGCACCGTGCCGCTGTTACCCGCTGCTTGCTTCGATTTTGGAAAACGTAACCGTCTGTGCTTTCATCGAAATTGTGTCAACACACCAACCGTATTCGGTCAGTTCCTTTTTGTATCGCACAAAAGAATGGTCGATGGGCACCCCCGCAATTTTTTTTGATTTCGGCAAACGTCACCGAAAACGATGTATCGTCGTTATTGCGCACATATTCCCACAGTGCATTGTATTTGCTCATTCCATTCCCCTGTGTCAGTACCCCCCCCACACACACGGAGCCGTTAACCGATTTCATACGTCTCGCCGTATTTGACAATCGTTACGTTATTATAGCCGCGTTCCGACAGATACGTCTGAAATGCCGCTTGCGCATCCTTTTCTCCGTGCACTAAAAAAATCTGTTTCAACCGTGAAGTATCAACGGCGCTGAGCCATTCCGCCATTTCAGTGTAATCGGCGTGTGCACTGAACGCATCGATCTGTTCAACGGTTGCATTGACTTTGTACCAGTCGCCCATTATCTTTACGTCTTTTTCACCGTCGCGAATACGGCGGCCGAGCGTGTTCTCTGCCATATAGCCGACAATCAAAACAGTATTATCTGGGTTGCTGATGTTATTTGCCAAGTGGTGGAGCACGCGGCCTGCCTCACACATGCCGTCTGCACTGATGATAATCATCGGACCGGGAAGCGCGTTGAGCGCTTTTGACTCATCGACGCTCGCCGTAAAACGAAGTTCACCGAATCCAAACGGATTCTTATGATGTTTCAAAAACGCTTCGTGCACTTCATCATCATAACATTCTTGATGCACGCGGAAAACCGCAGTCGCGTTTGTTGCCATGGGGGAATCAACATAAATCGGAATGTTCGGAATTTTTTTCTGATCAACCAATAGATGCAGATAAAACACCAGCTCCTGCGCGCGTTCAATCGCAAACGACGGAATGATTATCTTCCCTCCTTTCTTTGCTGCCGCGTTCACAATGCGTTCCAACTCGTGCATAGCGAACGCACGGTCGTTGTGCTTCCGGTTGCCGTACGTGCTTTCCAGGAAAAGATAATCAGGCGGTGGCATATTTGTGGCAGGCGATCGTATAATCGGCTGATTTTTCCGTCCAAGGTCACCGCTGTACAGAATGCAAAGCTCGTCGACACCGCACTTGCCGGGATGCGGCGCGGCAAACCGGCTGTGGATACCTTTAATCGTTACGCTCGCCATCGCGGAACCAAGGATATGTCCCGCATCAAAAAATTCAAGCTCCACATCCGGCGCAATATACATTTTGCGATTGTATGAAACCGAAACAATCTGATTCGCCGTAGCAACACAATCGTGCTCGGTAAACAGCGGCTGCCATGAAAACTTTTCGCCTTTCCGCGCCGCCCGTTTTCGCAGAAACTCCGCATCGTGCGCCTGAATACGTGCGCTGTCCATCATAACAAGGTTTGCGATATCGCGAGAAGCAGGCGTCGCATAAATATTACCGGTGTAGCCGTTTTTAGCGAGCACCGGCAACAATCCGCAGTGATCGTAGTGCGCGTGCGTCAAAATAACCGCCTCAAGTTTGTCTACCGTAATTGAAAAACTGCGATTTTTTTCGTCAGCTTCGCGACGTTTTCCCTGAAATGCGCCGCAGTCAACCATGAACGGACGTCCGTCGATTTCAAAAATATGTTTCGATCCGGTCACTTCCTCCGCTGCACCCAATGAATACAAGATTATTCCCATAGCGTTGTTCTCCAGTAATCGTTAACGGCATCTATCATAAATCTATTTTTTCAGTACGGCAAGCCTTTTTTTTGAACGGAGTTCGAGCGGCAATCCGGCCTTCCGTACTTCGGGTGTGCCCTCATCCATGGCGAACGGTGTGCCTGCAGGCACACCGTTCGCCATGGACGCGCTGCGTGCCTTCGGCACTCAGGCGGTACTCCAGCCCGGCGTAAGCTGCGTCGCCTGAGTGTACCCCATTTGCAATATGATGATACATCGGGTATAATCGTATCACCTTAATTAAAAAGGATTCGAGGTATAGTGTGTATTCACGGACGATTTCACCGCCACCTGAAAGCATCGTACGAAACGGAACAGCGTGTTTTGGCACCTTTTCTCCCGTTCCCGCGCGGCTAGATATCCGGGGTATTATAGCGCCATTTGCGGGGTTGCCGTTGCCGTCAATTGTTACCAATTTCCGCATCAAAAGCCGGATGAAATATATGTTTGCTGTTGGACCGTACATCGGCTTTGTTGAAATATTCGACGACAAAATTTTCGGACTGGCGGATGTGCTGTTTTGGAACCGCGACACCGGAAAAAAATATTTTTTCCATCGTTTTATGACCGGGCGGCGGCGCTTTATCCCGATCAGCACCGGCGTCAGCGCCACAACAAGTTTCCGTCGCTCACGATACATCCGTATTTCCTGGAACCGTGCCCGGAACCGCATTACGCTTACGTTCAACATGCGGGGCAACAGCTCCTATCCGTCTGTCAGCGGGCATCTGCACGCTTCATTCGACAATCCGCACTTAAAAGAATTCGTTTCGGTAACACCGGCACCGACTACAAGTCGCTGCTCTGCAACATGGATCGTGTCTACACCATCACATGGCTGTATCACTATAAAAAAAGATAAGCGGCAACCGGGTAGCACCATGGCAGACAGCCCAGCGCTTTCCTGCATGGTGCTGAATCGCATGTTTTACAAGACGCACACCACGCGCAACGCTGCCTGTGGGCTCGGCACGATTGATGAGCGTGCCGTTATATTCCGATTTGCAAATACTACTGCCGATGCCGTCGATTCCGACACGTATAATGACAACCTGCTGACGGTTGACGGAGACGCCACGCTCATGCCGCCGGTCATGATTACCCGTCCATTCGGTGGCAATAAAAATTGGGTTGTGCAAGATACAGAGAGCATGGTGGATCTTACGTTTACCCCTATTTCAATAAATCGCCGACTTTTTCACATTTTCTTTTTTCATACAGTATATGATGCAGTGTATGGACTGTTCAACGGTTTTTTGCTGACACGTACCGGAGAAAAAATTGTGCTGAAAGATTTTCCCGGCATTGTCACAAGCAACACCATGCGTATATAGTAGTATAACGAGGAAGAACATGGGCAACGATTACGTACCACCAAAGACTGCGAACTGGGAGCCCGGCACACTTGACAAAACAAGAAAAAATATCGGGCGTATTGATGATGCAGAAGCAAAAAAAATGGTGCATACGCTCGGCGGAGAAATTATGCGTGAACGCTCACATACACATACCGCGGCACAGTCCAAAAGCCGCAGGGGACCGATTCGGCGGCCTACTGCAAACAGTACGACGTCATCATCGGAACTCCTTACTCCAAAAACAATCAGACGGGAAGAATTACCTCCCATTACCCATCAGGTAAACAACCTTATCGATAAACTGATGATGTCTTCGGAATATAGAATCAAGCGCGATTACGGTCTGTTCAATTTTATCCGCAGGTTTAAAAAGAACGGCACTGAGTGCGTCATGCCCGAATTCGTTGAAGTAACACTTAAACAGCACATGAGCAATATGGAAGCGTTTATCACCGATATTAAAACGCTCATACAGATTGCGCCGAATACATACAAGGCAAAAATTGTCGCATCGCAAGAACCAAAATTCAAATTCTTACGAATGGTGGCAGAGTGGACCATGCAATCCATCAAGCTTAGCTACATCAATTTGACGGCACTCAAAGAGCCGCCGATTACGGCAGACCTTATTCCGTTTGTACGCGCGATCTATCGTCCGCTCGTTTCGATTTATTATTACGGCGAAAACAAAATCCCCAAGCTTATCAAAGAAATCTATGCAGACCAGCTCGTCTATCCTGACGCATCGAAAGAGCGGCTTTCCGATTTGGCAAAAGAATCGATTACGCAGTGGCTGTACATCAGTACGGAAATCATCCACAAGCTGTATCCACTTTTGATGCGCATGAGCACCAGCACGTATGAAGAATATCCTGCGTTCTTTACAACGAACATCGCGGATATTTTAAAATTTGTTGGTCTGCACAAGTTTGACCTTCTGCTGCCGGAAAAACCAAAGGCTGAAACAAAGCCCGCGGAAAAACCGGCGCCGGTGCGGGAAACACGGGGAGAGCGCGATGAGGTAGTCAATACAGGGATTGCGCTGCTTGATCAATTATTTCCGCAAGCGGGGTTTAAACAGCTTGACACGCACCCCGATCTGTTTTCCTACTTTCAGCCGCTGTATCAATTTGCCGAAGGATTCAATGTGCTTTCTCCACAGAATCCGCTCCAAGTAACCATTGTGCTTGTCCGAATCATTGAAGACTGTTTCCGCGGCTCCCGCACTATTACGTTTTCGGCACCCAATCCTGATGAAAGCGGCAAGGACAGTTCCGACAGCATGAACAAAATAATTGACGACTGGAACGCCTACTGGGAACACCTCTTTGAAAAATCGTACTGTGAGCCGCTTATCAATTTTGTAAACGAAATCTATGTAAAACCGGAATTTGCGCATTCGCCGGTCGGCAAAAAAACGCTTGATTCACTGCTGTGGCAGATGCGCAATCACTTTTTGCCGCACTTTACATTTGAACAGTTGACGCTTGAACATCCGGTGGGAGAAAATAAATATCCGCCGCTTTTTGTGCGTACCAGCTTTGCCCGAAAATTTTTAACTGAAGCCATGCGCGAATGCGATCAAGCAGCACACGCACGGCGTCCGGTAACCTTGCTTAAAAATCCATGGGAGCACTATCACTTTGATATCCCGAACGAAATTTCAAAACGGTTTGACGTTTTGCTCGGTGCACAAAATACCGGGCAGTCCACCAATGCCACGAATGCAAATCTGCTGAAATATACGCTGTGTATTATAGCGGTGCTCGACTGGTGGATAAACAATCCATCAAGTCCGGCGTATTCGTCTGATCCGATGGACATCTATCGCGTGTCACTTGATGACGGAAAGCCGCAGTTTTCTACCGAGGTCAGAAACGACCAGAACAAACTATTTGCAGAGACCATAAAGGCAGCGTATAAAAAACGATAGTTTCTATTAGTGCTGCCGGACGAAAACAAACAGACGCCCCAGCGCCACAAAACGGTTCCGCTGACGATATGATATACAAAAAACAATGTGTGCACAGAATACGCCGGGTTAGGATATGCATCAGAGCAGCGTGCACATTGTCGATGCGAGTTCTTATGACGCACGCGTACAGCAGAGAACGCAGCTGCATTTCATTGTGAAGGCACCGCGGTGACCGTTTCTCACACTGATGGGTTACCCATTGCTATCTTTATAAATTAAGGAACTAAAAAAGGCGTCGAGCGGAATCGAACCGCTGCATAAGGGTTTTGCAGACCCGCTCCTTACCACTTGGATACGACGCCGAATATACTATAGCATAAAACGGCATTTTGTGTCTAGAATGGGGCACCGTTTTCTTGCGCTCAAAAAAGACAACGGAGGAGGTAACTACAATGTCGAATAACGTCACCATTACCCACGATGCTGCCGCAATGATGTTTAAAATTACGCAGCCGGAGGGAGAAGCATATCTTGACTACAGCATGGATAACGGCAATCTTGTCGTTCTGCATACCGTTGTACCGCCAGCGCTCGGTGGGCGCGGTTACGGCGCTCTGCTTGCACAGGCCGCGTACGATTATGCAGCTGAACATCACCATGCGTTTAAATACGAATGTAGCTTTGTTGGTGCATGGGCTAAAAAGAACCATATAGAGCAGTAAGGAATAATAGCTAAAAATGACGAAAAAAGTGCACAAGGGGCAGGACATGGGAACTGACAAGGCCAGCTGACAGAGGGCATGTTTTATAGTGTTCTGTACGTACTGCGCAGCGTCTTAGCCCGGCTGCGGAGGGCGCCAGTTGCCGCACGGGAGAACTCCCGTGCGGCAATGAGGGTGACCGAACCTGAAGCAGCCGGCTTTCCGAATCATCTGCTCCAAATATTTACATAGATTATTTTTAAATAGTGTGGTACTATTCAAAATAGCACAATCGTTTTACCGGTGTGCCGTTCAGAGGTTTATCAAATACGGCAGTTCAACCTGCGTGTGGTTTCATTTTTGGAGTTTCTATGAAAAAGACAGACATCGGTATTGTTGCGTTCATGTACGGCGTGTGCGTATGGTTTACGCTCATGAACCGCACGCTGCCTGCCGACGCGCAGATTTATCCGCGCCTCATCATCGTCATTCTTGCGCTGCTCACCACCATGTATGTTGCCAAGATGGTCGTGACGGCAAAAAAGGCGGGAGTTACGAGCGGTCTTGCGGAGCTGTTCAAAGGATTTTTGCCGCGTCAGTTTTTTACTGTGCTCGGCTCGGCGCTCGGCTATCTTGCTGCGCTGTACCTCATCGGCTTTTATCCCGCCACCGTCATCTTTATGATTGCTGTGCTCATATCGCTGCGCATAAAGCCGCTCACCATTGCCATCACCACAGCGTCAATTCTTGCGCTCGTGTTCGTTACCTTTAACGTGATTCTGAAAGTCAGCCTGATGAAAGGGCTGGTGTTCGAATTGCTTTTGTAGGAGAACGCTATGCTGGAAACTATATCTTTAATGGGCGCGGGCTTTATCAACGCACTTTCGCCAGGCAACCTTCTTGCCATGGCGTTGAGCACTGCGCTCGGCATTGTCATCGGCTGCCTGCCGGGGCTTTCTGCCGCGATGGGCGTCGCGCTCCTGCTGCCGATGACGTTTTCGATGGACGCGTCTACCGGGCTTATCGTGCTCGGCGGCATTTACTGCGGCGCAATCTTCGGCGGTTCGATTTCCGCAATCCTCATCCACACGCCGGGAACGCCCGCGTCCGCTGCAACCGCACTTGACGGCTACGAGCTGACAAAGCAGGGCAAGGCGGGAAAGGCGCTCGCAGTCTCATGTTTTTCGTCGTTCTGCGGCGGACTTTTAAGCTGCGTTTCGCTCTACTTTTTCGCACCGCTCCTTGCGCAGCTCGCCATGAAATTTCGCCAGCCCGAATATTTTTGGCTCTCGATTTTCGGCCTTACGATTATCGCGGGCGTTTCAACAAAGAGCATGCTCAAAGGATTGATGAGCGGCGCGCTCGGTCTTTTGATTTCGACAATCGGCATGGATCCGATGAACGGCGTGCCGCGCTTTATGTTCGGACAGGATTCGCTCTATGAGGGCATCAACGTGACGTGCGCGCTCATCGGTTTGTTCTCGATGTCGCAGGCGCTCATTCTTGCGGAAAAAGCGATTGTAAAGCGGCAGGACGCAACAAAAGTAAAAGACCGCATGGTCATCTCCGGCACAGAGGTGAAGCAGATTACGCCCACGATTTTGCGCGGCTGGATTATCGGCAACATCATCGGCATACTGCCGGGCGCAGGCGCGTCAATCGCGTGCTTTATGAGCTACAACACGAACAAGCAGCTTTCAAAGCATGGCAGCGAATTCGGCACCGGCTCAATCGAAGGAGTTGCTGCAAGCGAATCTGCGAACAACGCGGTCACCGGCGGCTCGCTCATCCCCATGCTCACGCTCGGCATTCCCGGCGAATCTGTCACGGCGATTTTGATGGGCGGCTTGATTATTCAAGGATTGCAGCCAGGCGCGGACTTGTTCACCAAATACGCGCCGATGACGTACACGTTTTTTGCAGGATTTGTGCTCGTGCAGTTTTTTATGCTCGGCATAGGCTTACTCGGCTGCAAAGGCTTTGCAAAAATCGCCAAGCTCTCTGACGCGATTTTGATTCCGTGCATCATTGTGCTGTGCATTGTCGGCTCGTTCGCCATCCGCAAAATCTACGCCGACGTAGTAATCATGATGATTTTTGGCGTGCTCGGTTATCTGGTGCGCAAGTTTGAACTCAACAATGCGGCAATCGTGCTCGCGCTCATTCTGGGACCGCTCGGCGAAAAAGGCTTGCGCCGCTCGCTTTTGCTTTCAGGCGGCAGCCCCGCGATATTCTTTTCATCGCCAGTGTGCTGGGTGCTCATTGCGCTCTGCGTGTTCGGCATCTTAAGCCCGCTTTTGATGACGAAGCTCGAAAAGAAAATGTCGGGCGGCGAGACGGTGGCGGACGTATCGTAGCATTTGCAAATGCCGCGGTCAGCCGTCAAGCGGCTGCCGCGGTGTTTTGACTGCCGCTCGGATGCATCTGGGCGGCAAAAACAGGCGCGCGAGTTCTGCCGCCAGACGGGCATACGGCGCGACTACGCGCGGGAGTATGTCGGCACGGACGGCGGGAAGCAGGCGGCGGCAAAGGTGAACGCTTCGGGGATGCGCGCGCTATACAGCTCGTACAGCGGAGGGAGCGTAACTACTGCGTACGCAAAGGAGCGAAAAGAAGAGGCGGAGAACCTTGCCGCCCTCATGCCGCTTGCGCGACAAGGAAAAGCGGTAAAAACGATGCCCCGCTAAATATATGCGTGAATGTATTGACAAAGGGTGCAGAATGCGGTATCATTATTTCATATTATTCATATATGAAATATAAATAACGTTGACACGAGTTAGCGAGGATAGCTCAACGGAATTGAGGAGGACAATACATGAATACCGAATGTATCAGATATTTTCGTGCATATGTCCTTCACAACTGGCGCAATGGGCGGATGCGGTTTCCTTACCGGGGAAAGTAAGAAACAGCCCGCTGGGTGCAGGAAATAACTACTATATTAAATGTACTATGGATGGGTGAGAATTCGCGCTGATGATACAGCGTTATGAATCGTGCCGGCAGTAATTGGTGCAGCGAAGCAGTGGCTTTCAGTGCTCTGCAGTGGTGCACCACAGCGGCGCCCTATGGGGGGCGCCCAATAACAGGAGGATTTTATGGCAAAGATTACGGACACTTCAAAATGGGGCTTTGAAACCAAACAGCTCCACATTGGGCAAGAAGAGGCAGACCCCGCGACAGATGCGCGCGCCGTGCCGATTTATCAGACGACGAGCTACGTGTTCCACAACTCGCAGCATGCGGCAGACCGCTTTGGCTTGCGCGACCCGGGCAATATCTACGGTCGCCTGACCAACAGTACCGAAGACGTGTTTGAAAAACGCATTGCCGCGCTAGAAGGCGGTGTTGCGGCTCTGGCAGTGGCAAGCGGCGCGGCTGCCATCAACTACACGATTCTGAACCTTGCCGAAGGCGGCGGGCACATCGTAAGCCAAAAGACTATCTACGGCGGCACGTACAACCTGCTTGCGCACACGCTGGTGCAGTACGGCATTACGACTACCTTTGTGGACATTCACAACCTTGACGACGTACAAAAGGCAATCACGCCTGACACAAAGGCGATTTTTACCGAATCGCTCGGAAATCCCAACAGCGACATTCCCGACTTTGACGCGCTTGCAAAAATCGCGCACGAAAACAAGATTCCGCTCGTGGTGGACTCAACCTTTGCAACGCCGTACTTGTTTCGCCCGATTGAGCACGGTGCGGACATCGTGGTGCATTCGGCAACAAAGTTTATCGGCGGTCACGGAACAACGCTCGGCGGCGTAATTGTGGACAGTGGCAAATTCGACTGGGTTGCAAGCGGAAAATTCCCCGCACTCGTAGACCCCAACCCCAGCTACCACGGCATTTCATTTGCAAAGGCGATTGGACCTGCAGCGTTCGTCACCAAAATCCGCGCGATTTTGCTCCGCGACACGGGCGCGACGCTTTCTCCGTTCAATGCATTTTTGCTGTTGCAGGGTTTGGAAACGCTCTCGCTCCGCGTAGAACGCCATGTGGAAAACACCAAAAAAGTGCTTGCATACTTGGAAAAAAGTCTGTATGTAGAGCACGTCAATCACCCTGCGATTAAAGACCATCCCGACCACAAGTTGTACCAAAAGTATTATCCCAACGGCGGCGGCTCAATCTTTACGTTTGAAATCAAAGGCGGAGCACAGGAAGCACAGGCGTTTATTGACCGCTTGCAGATTTTTAGCCTGCTTGCAAATGTGGCGGACGTTAAATCGCTCGTCATTCACCCGGCAAGTACCACGCATTCACAGCTGACGGAAGAAGAACTGCTTGACCAGGGCATTAAGCCCAACACCATTCGCCTGTCAATCGGCACGGAAACCGCCGACGACATCATTGCGGATTTGGAGCAGGCATTCAAAGGTGCATAGAGCACGGCTGACAGCAGCAAACAGGGTGGATAGCATCTGCTTGCTGCTGTACAGTTTGGCTATAGCCATGGCGTGTGTGAGTACGAATGCTCATCACGCATTTAAAAATGAAAAAAGAGCATTTTATTCTCTTGTCAAATGTTTCTATAAATGGTAACATGCATTGTAGAAATTGTAACTAAGGAGATTTCCTATGAAGAGACTGGTTTCTGCATTGGTGGCAGTGGCTCTGATTGGCTCGCTTGCGGGTTGTAACAAAAAGGCGACTAGCGCAAGCACAAAAAAAATCGGCATCGCAAAAATCGTGCAGCACGTGGCTCTGGATGACGTGGAGCGCGGCATCATCGACGTGATTAATGAGTCCGGCATCAAGGCCGAGTACGACTTGCAGAATGCAAATGGCGACGTGAACACGGCGGCGCAGATTGCAAACAAGTACAAGGACGAGCGCGTGGATTTGGCGGTGGGCATTGCGACTCCCGTTGCGCTTGCGTTGGCAAATGCGATTAAGGACATTCCCGTGGTGTTTGGCACAGTGACTGACCCGCTGAGCGCAGGGCTTGTGACCACGCTCGACCACGGTGAAGGCAACGTAACGGGTATGAGCGACTACGTGGACACAGGTGCACACCTTGCGTTTTTTCAGGAAGTGACGGGAATCAAGACGCTTGGCTACATCTACACGAGCAATGAAGCAAATTCAATCAGCTCGCTTGATTTGGTGGAAAAAGCGTGCGCACATTTGGGCTTGCGGCTTGTTCCACAGGCGATTACCAATTCATCCGAGGTAAAGGCCGCCGCAGAAGCGATTGTTGACCGCGTGGACGGCATCTACCTGACCACGGACAACACGGTGTTCAGCGCGCTTGCGGCGTTGGTGCAGGTGTTCGGCAACGCAAAGAAGCCGATTTTCAGCGCGGACGTAACGGGCGCACAGGCGGGCGGCATTCTGATGGCAAGTGGCTTTAACTACTACAAGGCTGGACGCGCCACGGGCGAAATGTGCGTGCAGATTCTAAACGGCGCAAGCCCCGCAGACCTTCCCGTGCGCTTTATGACCGAGCCGAGCGACAGCGACTTACTTTTGGACTTGGACGCGGCAAAAAACTGTGGCATCACCTTTAGCAACGAACTGCTTGCGCAAGCGAATATGATTTTTGAAAACGGCGCGTTGACAACGAAATAAGTGTTATTCCCGTGCATGTGCGCGGGAATGTTGAGACCCCAAAGGAAAAAGTATGATTTCGGGAATCCTGATTGAAGGCTTGATTTACGGCATTATGGTGCTGGGCGTGTTTATGACGTTCCGCGTGCTGAACTTCTGCGATATGACAGTGGACGGCTCGTTTCCGCTGGGCGCGTGTGTGCTTGCGGCGTGTCTGACGCACGGCATCGCGCCCGCCGCCGCGCTTATCATCGCATTTGTGGCGGGCTGCATTGCGGGCTTTTGCACCACGCTCATCTACACCAAACTGCGTATTCCCGACCTGCTTGCGGGCATTCTGATGATGACGATGCTCTATTCCGTCAATCTGCGCGTTATGTCCAACCACGCAAATATTTCGTTTTTGCGCATTCCCACCATTTTTTCCAACCTGACCGCCTGGGCGGGCGCAAACGGACTGAGCGGCGACTGGACGGTTGTCATCTTTTTGGTGCTATTTGTGGGCGCACTCACCATTCTGCTGAACCTGTTTTTCAGCACCGACTTTGGCTTAACGATGGGCGCGCTCGGCGCAAATCCGCAGATGGTCACGAGCCAGGGCGTGGACGCGCGTTTTGTGCGCGGCGTGGGCATCTGCTTTGGCGACGGACTTGCGGCACTGAGCGGCGCATTGTTCGCCATGTACCAGGGCTTTGCCGATGTGGGAAGCGGCACGGGCGTAGTCGTTTCGGGGCTTGCGTCGCTTATGCTCGGCGAGTTCATCGTAAAGTCCAACAAAATCGCCGTGCAGACGCTCCGTGTGTTGCTCGGCTCAATCCTGTACCGCGCGCTCATGTTCCTTTCCCGTCGCTACGGCTACACCATCGGCATGAACAGTAACGACCTCAAACTGATTACGGGCTTGCTGATTATCGTCTGCCTGATTATAAGCCAAACCGACGTGGCAGGGTGGTTCAAGGAGCATTTGCGTAGGCCAAACGATAGCTCATCTGCGCCTACAGACCAAAAAGGAGTCCGCTCATGCTAACGCTTGAACATATTGGAATCACCTTTAACCCGCACACGCCCGACGAAAATAATGCGCTCAAAGACATCAACGTGCAAATCAAGCGGGGCGATTTTATTACGGTGATTGGCTCTAACGGTGCAGGAAAATCCACACTGTACAATGTGATTGCGGGCACGCTCCAGCCAACCACGGGGCGCATTCTGCTTGACCGCGCGGAAAACGGCGACGCACAGGACATCACCAAGGACGCGGAATACAAACGCGCTCGGTACATCGGACGCATTTTTCAGAATCCGCTGTTGGGAACGGCGGGCAAAATGAGCCTGGAAGACAATATGATGATTTGCTCCAAAAAAGGCGCGAAAGGCTTACGAATCAGTCTGAACAACAAAATGCGCGACTACTTTCGTTCGCAACTTGCCGTGCTGAACATGGGGCTGGAAGACCGCCTGCGCGACAACGTAGACCAATTCAGCGGCGGGCAACGGCAAGCACTCACGCTGCTGATGGCGGTAATGAGTAAGCCCGACCTGCTTTTGCTTGACGAGCACACCGCCGCGCTCGACCCCGCCAATGCCGAAATTGTGATGAACCTAACCCTGCGCTTTGCCCGCGAGTACGGCTTAACCGTGATGATGGTCACGCACAATATGCAACACGCGCTCGACGTTGGAAACCGCCTTTTGATGATGGACTCAGGTAGCATTCTGCTGGACATCGGCGCGGAAGAAAAGTCGCGGCTCACTATGGACGAACTGTTTGCCCGCTTCCGTGCGATAAAAAATATAACGAATGATGATATGCTGCTACAATAATAAAAATGCAAAAAAGATAAAAACTGACACACTATTGATAGAGCGGGAAATTAGGTATATAATATTTTATACCTATGTGAATACTAGGTAATTGTGTTAGCATAACAGGTGTGCACTATGACAGAAACAAAGCGGCTCTTGGAAAGCCGGCCGCGGTGGCTTGATTTTGGGCGCGGCCTGTACTGTACCGTACGATAGTGATTGGACGCGCTTTGAGTGGGTGCGCGGGACTGTAAAAGAAAACGCCCTTAATGGAGTCTCTAAAAGAGAGGAGGTACATATATGAAAAGATTAGTTTTGGTTGCATCAACAACGGTTTTGATTGGAGCAATAGCGTTGAGCGGGTGCGCAAAGAAAAACAACGCGACATCTGCAACCGGCGTTCGGAAAATTGCGTGTGCACATACATATAGCTATGCCCCCTATGGCTATGTGAACGATGCCGGTAAATCGGATGGATTTGAGGTTGCCGTTTTAAAAGAAATTGACCGGCTGCTGCCACAATATGAGTTTGCATACCATCCAACATCTGATGATGACTTGCTGATCGGTGTGGAATCTGGAAAATATCAGCTGGGAACGAAAGGTATTTGGAAAACGGCGGAACGCGCAAAAAAATACATTTTCCCGAAACAGCCAATTGGTGCGAGTATTATTGGCATTACGTTCCGCAGAGAAAACGCTGACCAGATTCACGACTTGGTGAGCTTTGCCCAGTTCAGTGGAAAACTCGTGCCGATTGCACCGCAGAGTGCGCAGTACGATGTGGTGGTCGATTTTAATAACACGCATCCCGACACACAGATTCAGTTGCTGCCATCAGAAATATTTATCATAACGGATGCCTATACATGGGTATTGGAAGGTCGCTACGATGCATTCTTCGATATCAAGCTGTCGTATCAGAACAACGTGGAAAAAGATGGCGCACCGTACCACAGTTTTGCCAGCCGTTTGGCCTATGTTCCGTATCGTGGTATTCCGACGTGGCCATTGTTCAACAAGAACGAACAGGAATTGGCGGATGCATATGACACGGCGCTCAAAACTTTGCAGGATAATGGCACGATTGCTGCGCTCTCTCTTAAATATTTTGGAGAGGATGTTTTCAATTTTGTAACGGACTAAGTTGATGAATCGGACGTTTTCTCCGGTGTGGATTTTAAAAGCGTTCGCTAAAATTATTCCGTACCTTGGCGTGACCATTGGCATCATGGTGGGCGTTATCGTTTGTGGATTGCTTATCGCACTGCTGCTCGTAAAGGGAACAGTGAGTAAGAGAAAACTACCGAGAGTGCTGGCGTTCGGCTATATAGCGATAATGCGGTGTACGCCGGCAATCGTGCTTTTGTTCATCGTGTTTTACGGTGTACCTAAGCTGCTCTTGACTGCCTTTGGTATAAACATCAATTTTTTGCCGAAAGCGGTCGCGGTCATTACGGCGCTGTCGCTTTTGTATGCGTCTTCGCTTGCCGAAATTATCCGTTCCGCGTATCTTTCGGTGAACAAAGGGCAGTACGAAGCGGCGGTCAGCATCGGTCTTTCTCGTTTTCAGGCGCTGTATCGCATTGTGGCGCCGCAGGCATTCGTCATTGCGCTGCCAAACCTCGGAAACTCGCTCATTTCGCTCCTCAAAGAAGGTTCGCTTGCGTATACCATCGGGCTGATTGATAGTATGGGTGCGGGCAACATCATGATTTCGCTCAACTACGGCGGCTATGCGCTTGAAACGTACCTCGCGCTTGCGATTATCTATTGGATGCTTACGTTCATCATTGAAAAAGCGTTTGCGCAGTTGGAAAACGTGCACTCAAACGGAATACGAAATGGGCATTAACACTGAATTTTTTGTACGGACGTTTTTCATTACGCTCAAAGCGATTCCTGTCACGCTGAACATCACGGTCGTTTCGTTTTTGCTTGCGGTTTTGCCCGCGTTTGCGATTGCGTTTGCGCGGCTTAAAAAAATCAAGGCGATTGCGTATCCGGGGACGGTCTATGTTTCCATTATGCGCGGAACGCCGATGGTCTTGCAGATTTTGGTGATGTACAGCCTACTTCCCAGCTTTCTGAACATGATTTTTACCAAGCTGAATCTGAACATCAAAGTGTTTGACGTAAACCCGATTGTGTACGCCTACGTGGTCTTTACGCTCAACACGATTGCCACGATGAGCGAGGTGTTCCGCTCTGCGCTCCAGACGGTGAACAAAGGGCAGCACGAGGCAGCGTTGAGCATCGGCTTGTCGTCGTTTCAGTCGTACCGCCGCATTGTGATTCCGCAAGCGTTGGTGTCTGCCGTGCCCAATCTGTGTACGCTCACCGTCACGCTGATAAAAAATACGTCGCTTGCGTTTATGATGGCGGTAAAGGATATTACCGCCGTGGCAAAAATTGAAGCGTCGTTTGGCTATAATTACGTGGAAGCGTATTTGGACGTGTTTGTGGTGTACATCATCGTGTGTTCGGTGGTGCAACTTTTGTTCCATTTCATCGAAAAACAGTTACGCAATAGCACAACTGGTGGACAGAAAAAACGGCTGTTTGCACACATCATGGTGCTGTTTGCACGCGGGTAATGTACAGGAGATACGTATGTTGCAAGTGCGTAATGTGCATAAATCGTTTCAGAAAAACAAGATACTGAACGGCGTGGATGTGACCGTGAACAAAGGCGACGTGGTAGCGGTGCTCGGTCCGAGTGGCGCGGGTAAAACGACGTTGCTGCGGTGCTTAAATTTTTTGGAAACGGCGGACGAAGGCACCATGGACTTTGATGACATTCACACGTCGCTTGCCCATGCGTCAAAAAAAACGATTGCCGCCGTGCGCAAAAAGACCGCATTTGTGTTTCAGGACTATAATCTGTTCAACAACAAGACCGCGCTAGAAAACGTGATGGAAGGCTTGGTAATCGCGCGCAAAATTCCCAAAGCAGAAGCCGAAACGATTGCCAAAAAGGCGTTGGACAAAGTGGGACTGTCGCATCGCTACGATTACTATCCGTCCAGTTTGAGCGGCGGGCAGCAACAGCGTGTGGGCATTGCGCGCGCCATCGCCGTGAATCCTGACGTCATTCTGTTTGACGAGCCGACGAGTGCGCTTGACCCAGAACTGATTGACGAGGTGCTTTCAGTTATGAAAATGCTCGCCAAGGAAGGCACCACAATGATTATTGTGACCCACGAAATGTCGTTTGCGCAGGACGTAGCAAATCACATCATCTTTATGGATGGCGGCGTAGTGGTAGAAGAAGGCGACCCCACATCGTTCTTCTGCAATCCGCAGATGGAGCGCACTCGCCAGTTCCTTAAACGCATGCTGATTCCTATGGACTACAGTATATAGTGGGTAACGCTGTGTGACACACATCGATTGCCCTGACGCCATGATACGGCAGCAGTGCTTAGGGTGAACACCACACTGACAAATCACGGTGGATGCAGTATACTACGCGCTATGGCAGTTGATTATCAGAAATTACAGAATGGGAGCGATGTCCGCGGCGTGGCAGTCTTCGGCGTGAACGGAGAGCCGGTGACGTTTCCGCCGTCCGCATGCCGGTCTATTGCACAGGCATTTGTTTTTTGGCTTTCAGAAAAGTGCGGCACATCCGCAGCGGAGCTTGTTATCGGGGTCGGGCGCGATTCTCGTATATCAGGGGAAGCGCTTTCTGCTGCCGCAGTGGACGGTATAACAGCGGGCGGTGCGCAAGCGGTTGACTGCGGCATGGCGACGACACCGGCGCTGTTCATGGCGACGGTGTTTCCTGAAACGCAGTTCGACGGCGCGATTATGCTTACCGCAAGTCATTTGCCATATAATCGGAACGGCATGAAATTTTTTGACCGGAACGGTGGGTTGGAGCACAGTGATATTTCTGCCCTTTTGACTGCTGCCGCGCGTGTTGCGCCTCAGCCGGAAGATGACGGTGCTCTGCCTGCCGCAGAACGGTTACAGGATGGCAGCGTGTCGCCCAGTTCTGATCACCGCTGTACAGCGTATGCGTTGCTTCCCCGCTACGCTGCGCATCTGCGGCACGCTATCTGTACGGGGCTCGGTGTATCGGAATCAGACCGGCCGCTTTCAGGCATACACTTTGTGGTCGATGCGGGAAACGGCGCGGGCGGTTTTTTTGCAACCGACGTATTGGCGCCGCTCGGTGCGAACATTTCGGGGAGCGTTTTTTTAGAACCTGACGGACGGTTCCCCCATCACATTCCCAATCCTGAAAATGCGGCCGCCATGGCAGCGCTCCGTAATGCGGTTGTGCGGAGCCGGGCTGATTTTGGCTTTATTTTTGACACCGATGTTGACCGTATGGCAGCGGTATGTGCGGACGGGACAGAGATAAACCGTGATGCCGTCATCGCACTGACCGCAGCTATTCTTGCGCCGCGATACCCTGGCAGTACTATCGTAACGGATTCGGTCACTTCAGACCGGCTGACGTATTTTTTGGAGCAATGCTTACAGGTAAAGCACCTGCGGTATAAGCGCGGCTATAAAAACGTCATCAACAAATGCAAGGAATTGAATGCCCACGGTACGGTCTCACCGCTTGCCATGGAAACGTCCGGGCACGGTGCGCTCAAAGACAACTGGTATTTGGACGATGGCGCGTTTTTGGCGGTGGAGTTTGTCATCGCGCTCACCGCTGCGCGTCGGTCAGGGCAGACGATTGAACAGCTGCTGGCCGATTTTCCTCCGGCGCTTCCCGGTGAGGAACACGAATATCGCCTTAAAATCACTGCGGACGATTTTTTGCCATACGGCAATGCGGTGCTCGCTGCTTTTGAACGCCGTGCTCGTGAAAACGGATACACGGTTGCAGAATCATATGAGGGCGTGCGCCTTTCGTTTGATGAAGCAGACGTCCGCGGCTGGATGTTGTTGCGTCTGTCGCTCCACGATCCAGTGATGCCGTTGAATGTAGAAGGTCTCCGTGCCGGCTCGTGTGCAGAAATCCTTGCGCGTGTGAAAGCGTTGCTTACGGGCTTTGACTGTTTGGATACAGGAGAACTTCCGTAAATATCCGGGGGATGCAGAGTGGGTAGCGGCGATCTTTTCGTCTGCTGCGTTTCCGTCTTGAAATTGTGGTTCAAACACATTATCGTATAGGTATGGTACAGTTGACGGTGCTGGATTCGGCGGCAGAACAGTCGATCCCGCAAGAACCGCCCGCCGGTACGCGGCGGCTCACTGCTGATGAGATTGCAGTGCTTGAAAAAAATGGCAACACGTCGAGTGACCGGCGCTGGCAGAATGTCTTTGTCTGTGCGGTGCCGCAGTCGTTTGATGTACATCAGATTCACCGCTGTGAGTTTTCGGGCGTCGTAATTGTGGGGCAGCTGCAACCTGCGGTGTTGAAATATCATGATTTGGAACTCAGAACTGGGCTGTACAACGCACACATTGAAAATGTCGTCTTTGGCGATGATGTCGCTGTTCACAACGTGGCATATCTGGTGAACTACCGCATCGGCAACCGGGTAATGCTGTTCAATATTCAGGAGATGAGCTGCACTACCCACGCTAAATTTGGCAACGGCATTTTAAAATCAGGTGAGCCGGAAGAAAACCGCATCTGGATCGGCGTCGGAAATGAAAACGGCAATCGCGCCGTGCTGCCGTTTGAACGCATGATTCCCGCCGACGCCTATCTGTGGTCACGGTATCGGGATGACGAAGTACTGATGCGCCGATTCATTGCGCTGACAGAAGCGGAAAACTCAGGCGCGCACGATACATATGGTCACGTTGGAGATAACGCCGTCATCAAAAATACCACGCTCATAAAAGACGCACGGATAGGGGAGTGCACGTACATCAAAGGTGCGTTTAAATTAAAGAACATCACCGTTCTGTCGTCGTCAGAAGAAGCATCTCAAATCGGTGAGGGCGTAGAGATGGTCAACGGCATTATGGGCTACGGAAGCCGCGTCTTCTATCAAGCAGTTGCCGTCAGATTTGTGATCGGGCGGAACTGTCAGCTCAAATACGGCGCGCGTCTCATACACTCCGTGCTCGGCGACAATTCCACGGTGTCGTGCTGTGAGCTTTTGAACAATTTGATTTTTCCCTTTCATGAACAACACCACAATTCATCATTTTTGATAGCTACCACCGTCATGGGACAATCGAACATCGCTGCTGGCGCGACGATAGGCAGTAACCACAATTCGCGGAGCCCGGATGGAGAAATCGTTGCCGAGCGCGGATTTTGGCCGGGCCTGTCATCTGACTTTAAACATAACAGCCGTTTTGCTGCGTTCGTGCTGGTGGCGAAAGGCTCGTATCAGTATGAGCTAAATATCACGTATCCGTTTTCGTTGGTTGCCTCCGGGGGAACTGACGCGCCGGTGCACATCATTCCGGCGTATTGGTTTTTATTCAACATGTTTGCGATTGCGCGCAATAATTACAAATTCAAAAAACGAGACACCCGCAGTAAAAAAGTGCAGCACATTGAAACCGATCCACTCGCTCCCGACACGATGCAGGAAATTATCAATGCGCTTGAGCGGATTATTACGCTGACGGAAAGTTATCTGCTGTCTGTGCTGGATGCCGATGCGCTTGCTGCACAGGATGCATCTGCGTTACATCAGCGCGCCAAGGATTTTTTGCACCAGAACGCTGATGCTTCCTGTACGCTCATCGATATGCAGTGTCAGAAAAAGTACGGCGCAGTCATTCTGAAACCAATCGCGGCGTATCGAGAGTACCGTAAAATCGTAAAATACTTTGCAGCACGCACGATTATTGAATACTGTGCCGCACATTCGGTAAAGACGCTCACAGCGCCAGTGCTCGCCGACATACAATCGCTGCCGCTCTATACGCGCTGGCTCAACGTTGGCGGTCAGATTATTCCCGAAGAAAAAATTGCCGAACTTTTTATGCTCATAAAAAATAATTCGATTACGACGTGGGATGCCGTTCATGCATTTTACGATGCATGCCATGCGGAGTATCAAACCCATAAAGCACGGTATGCGCTTTATCTGCTTGAGCAGTTGTACTCCCGTCCTATAGGTGACTTTACCGCGGAACTGTATCGGGATATCATTGCAGATGTGCTCGTTGTTTCAAATGATTTATATACTGATTCCGTCGACTCACGTTCAAAAGACTTCACCGATTATTTTCGCGCCATCACCTATCGTAATCAGGCAGAGATGACGGCAGTACTCGGCACGATCGATGACAATGAATTCCTTTCTGGCCTCCGTGAGCGCACTGAAACATTTAATGCCGATTTAGAACGGGTATTCGGAGCAATCAGCAGTTGATCGCGGCATCGGTTTGCTGGTGGTGGGGAGCGTCTATTTTAGATACGTTCCCCTGCGCGCGGCTCCGGCGATGGCGGCAGTGCAGATATTTTTTTACGTAGGGGGATGACTATGGAACGATTGACGCTTGCACGAGCAAAAGAATTGAATGCCACGATGGTGTCTGATGAGCATCTGATCATTCACGCAACGAACGTGATGGCGGCCATGGGCGCAATGGCGCGGCATTTTGGTGAGGATGAGGAGCGGTGGCAGGCGGTTGGCTATCTGCACGATTACGACTATGAAAAATATCCGACGGAACATCTCCAGCACACCGAAGCGCCGCTTTTAGCTGCCGGCGTTCCTGCGGAGGATGTGCGCGCCATCATGAGCCACGGCTACGGGCTTGAAAATGACATCGAGCCGCGCACGCTTATGGAGAAAAGTCTGTACGCGGTCGATGAGTTAACCGGTATTATCAGTGCAACGGCACGTATGCGTCCGCATGGTATCACCGATCTTGCGGTCTCAAGTGTTATGAAAAAGTTTAAGAATAAAAAGTTTGCCGAAAAATGTGACCGTGCGGTGATCGAACGCGGCTGTGCTCTGCTCAATATGACAGTGGAGGAAGTCGCGCAGATCTGCATCGACGGCATGAAACCCTATGCGCAGGAAATCGGGCTTTTGGGAACGGAAGCGTAAACGCGCGCTCGATGGTGCACCTGACGGTGGTGCATCTGCCTCGTCAAAAAATAAAGTTTCGCACCACGAGAGCGATGAATGAAAACGGCCTGCGATACCGCAGGCCTGATCAGTGATTACAAATCAGTTGAATCACACAATACCGATAGAGCCGAGTATGATAGCGACGATACAAGCAAAAATCGGGAACACACAGCAGCACATGCCGATGTCCGCGTACGAATCCTTGTTTGTGAGGCCGCACACAGCGAGCAACGTGATGACTGCGCCGCACTGTGGGAGCGAATCGAGACCGCCTGCTGCAATAGATGCAACGCGGTGGAACGCTTCTACAGAGATGCCCGAAGAAGCAGATGCCGCAAGGAGCTGGTCTTGCAGTGCAGAAAGCCCGATTGAAAGACCGCCCGAAGAAGAACCCGTTGCACCTGCCAACACGTTGATGCCGATTGCTTCTGCCAGGAGCGGCGGCATACCTGTGGCACCGGTCATAATGCCAGCAAGTGTCTGGAAGCCGGGAACTGCCTGAACAACTGCGCCAAAGCCAACGCCTGCCGATGTGTTCAAAATAGCCGCCATAGAGCCGTGCGCACCTTCATTGATTGTACTAACAAAATCTTTGAATGAGCCAAGCCGTTTGAAAAAGAGCGCAAGCAACAGCACAATGCCAACCAACAGGCCGATAACGAGTGACTGCGTGGTATTCAAACCTAATCGAGGAATGTGGTTGATGACGTTGTACAGTATGATTGTTACTACCGGCGGGATCAACGCAAGGAACCATGCCGGCAGCGTTTCGTTCGGGTCAACCGCCTTCAAATTTGTGGGCTCTGTAAATACTTCGCCCCGTGCGGCAAATTTCTTTGCGCGGTACTGCAACCAGAGAATGCTGCACGCCGCCATGATGATGGCGCACACGCTACCGATAATCGGCGCTGCCGTAGCGGTTGTTCCGAAGTACTGGGTCGGGATGATGTTTGTCAGCTGCGGAGAGCCCGGTATAGCAGTCATGGAGAATGTAAACGCACCTGCTGCAATAGCGCCCGGAAGCAGACGGCGGCTGATGTTTGCCTCGCGGAAAAGCTCTATGCCGAGCGGGTACATAACGAAGACAACGACAAAGAGCGAGATGCCACCGAGGGTAAGCAAACCACATGTGATGACAACTGCTGCGATAGCGAGTTTTGGTCCCATAAAGCTGGAAAGCCATTTCCCGATAGCGCGTGCTGCCCCCGTGATGTCCATCAATTTTCCGAAGATAGCACCGAGCATGAAGATAGGAAACCACGATTTTGCATAATTGCCGAATCCGGTCATGTAGTTAACTAAATACGCATCAAGCAGATTTAATTTACCTAAAATTGCGACAACCAATGCTGCAATCGGTGCTACCCAGAGGATAGACATATTTTTGTACGTCAGAATGACAAGTACAGCAAGCCCCGCAATAATACCAAATAAACTCATAAAAACCTCCTGTAAAATTACTGCTGTTTGAAACGTTGTTTTCGAATGCTTCACGTATACCCAAAAGTTGCAGGTGTTGCGGTGCGGTCTATTCGTCGGTACAGTCTGGATACATCGTGTCCACACGAGCGACACACACAGCAAAACGCCGTCATTTCAACGGCAGTACCGTATTCTATACGTATAGGCCACACCTCCTTAAGTAGATATATAAATATGTATAATAATAAATGATATACTACAATTCCCATATGTCAAGATTTTTTTTGACAATTTTAATGATTTGTGAGTTTACAAAAGAATAATTGCAAAACGCTTCCGTGCGCAGTGCTTTTCCGTACGATACGGCACGAGCATTTATTCTATTGAACACGTACTGTGCGGCGGAATCGAATGCGTGATCCACGAATTCCCGCCGATTGTGCTGTCGTGCCCAATAACCGTTTCACCGCCTAAAATTGTGGCATTTGCATAAATCGTTACGTTGTCTTCTATCGTTGGGTGGCGCTTTACGTTCATCAGACGTTTTTCAACACTGAGCGCGCCAATCGTTACGCCTTGATACAGTTTGACGGCGTTGCCAATAATCGTTGTCTCCCCAATGACGACGCCCGTTCCGTGATCAATGAAAAACGACTCGCCGATAGTCGCCCCCGGATGAATGTCGATTCCCGTTTTGCCGTGCACGTATTCACTCATAATACGCGGCACGATGGGAATGCCCTTTGTAAACAAAAAATGTGCTAGCCGGTGCACTACAATCGCCTGTACGCCCGGATACGACAGGATGACTTCTTCATTGTTCTGTGCGGCAGGATCTCCGGCAAATGCAGCCGCTACGTCAAGTAAAAGCAACCGCCGAATTTCAGGAACCGCTGCAAGCAACGCGGACACGGCCGTTTCGGCAAGCTGAAAGCAGTGAGATTCTTCTATATTGTCTGCATTGCCGCGTTCTCGGCTGACGGTGTAAACGAGTGCCTTTTGAATTTCTTTGGTCAAAAGCGCAGCGGTACGGTTAACGTGCATACCGGTAACATATCGCACATTTTTGAGATTTATTTCTTCTGCAAAACGAAAACCAGGAAAAATCAAGCTTTGCAGGTCAAATAAAGCGGACACCACATTCTGCCGGTTTGGAAAGTTTTCCGTCCCCGTCCGATTGACGCCGCCGTAGCGGTCATACGAGGCGAGTATGCCGTCAATGAGTGCGTCTGTATTCATGGTTTCTCCTCTGAATCCTGCAGCGCGTTCTGCTTGAGCTCCAGTCGATACTCCGTTGCGTCAATTTCTGCTGCACATTCTATAACAATGCCATAGTTCCTGTTTCTTGACAAGGGTAGAGAGCCGTTATGTATAAGCACTTTTGGGCGGGAAACACGCCGGCCCCCTGCACAAGTATTCGCCAATCGTGTAAGCGACGAATTGAATAATTTTCATGCAGAAAACGGCGAAGCGACGTATGCGCACGCCGCGTAAGTGACGAGTGAGATAACTTCCACTCATGCAAACGACCATAGGTCGTATGCACCAGCCGGATTCAGCACTATTTTATAAAATCGATCAGCGTTATCAGGGAAAATATATTGACAGGATACCGTTTTAAAGTTAGTGTATGCTAATTTTAATTGATAAAATTAAAACATGTCGTTAGCAGATGGATTTGCTTTTGGCAAATTCAAGTGCGTTTGAAAGGGTGCTGTTTTCAGTGAATAGCATGGTTGCGTTGGTCTTGGTGCAGTGCGCCAAGGAGTATTATCCATAATTTTGAGGAGAGCAATGAACAGTTTATATAGCGTGCTGTTACTGCTGGCAGGATTTATGGTAACCGGATGCCCGAATGCCGGTGTGGCTGCCAGTGCGATAGAAAGTTCGGTAGGGGGGGGGTGATTCCCATTGTGCTACAGGAAGAACTCTACGGTACGTACTGGAATGAAGGGAAAGACATCTGCGTTGAGGTGAAAAAAAATGCAGTCGTTATCCACGACGATGTTGAAAATTACGGTGAATATCATAAAATAAACTATACCAATGATGGCAAAACGTGGCGCGCCGCTTGTTATTGGCTGGGAGAAGATACAAAAAATCCGTCAACACATGTGGAGCTTGTTTTTACCGGTAACACACAGTGTACAATACTCCTCGTTAAACAAAAAATAACGATACCCTGTGTCCGCGGGCAAGATTATGATTACCGTTTTTCCTATTAATCGTGCTGGTGCGTTTTACCGCTTTACTGGTGCCGCTGGTATTTCTGCATCTCAAGTCGCGCCTGCTGAACGAGTATGGCTCTGTGCTTTGCGGGCAGACCGTGCGGCGTCTTTTCTGATGGTGTTTAAAGACAGTCGTTCCGGGTGGATTCTTTAAATACCGTAAAAAATACTATTTCGCACCTTATAACAAGACCGCTTCGGAGATTGCGTTATTCGTTGCGGTCTTGTTTACGGGAAGTTGTTAGCCGCCCGTGCCGAAACAGGCAGCTCACCAATACGGCAAAAATCAGTTGCCCGTTTTCATCTGCACCGTGACTACTTTTTCGCCTGTTGTCAATACCCGTGTACAAGTCATTGACATTCTGATACGGCTTCTCTATAATAATAAGGCGCTTATACTCTGCGCGTTCCGCCCTTGTAGCTCAGTCGGTAGAGCGCAACCATGGTAAGGTTGAGGTCTGCAGTTCGATTCTGCACGGGGGCTCAACGATTTTCAAGGCGCTTTGCCGGATCTGTCCGTTTCGGTTGTTCCGGCGGATTGTGGCGTGTTCTATCGTTTTGACGTTGTAACCGGTGCCGTTTGCGGTAGCGCTGTCCGCGGCAAAGGGCAGCAGGGAATTCTATCTTGAGGAGGATATATGGCCAGCAAGAAAAAAGGTGCCGTTGAAATTATCGCATTGCAGTGTACGGAGTGCAAGCGAAGAAATTATACGACGTATAAAAACCGCAAGAATTTACAAGGAAAGCTTGAGCTGAAAAAGTATTGTCCGTTTGACCGCAAACATACGGTTCATAAGGAGACAAAAGTCAAATAGCGCTGGTCTGAAAGTCGGCGTTTTCATAGGCCAGTAGCTCAGCTGGTAGAGTTGCGGTCTCCAAAACCGCCTGTCGTGGGTTCGAATCCTGCCTGGCCTGTCATTTGATTCGGAGGTGCTATGTCCAAGATTGTCCAGTTTTTCCGTGAAAGCAAAGCAGAGCTCAAAAAAGTCGTTTGGCCGACAGGGGCGGAAGTGGTCTCGTCGGTGCAGGTAGTCATCGTTATGACTATTGTTGTCTCCATTATACTGGGGCTGTTGGACTGGGGCTTTACGGAAGCGTTCCGTGCTTTGATGCGATAGAGAAAGACGGTATGGCAAAGAATTGGTATATTGTGCACACCTACACCGGATACGAAGCGCAGATTGAGCGCAAGCTCCGCCGTATGCTTGAGCACAAAGAGCTCGATGCGACGGTGGTAACGGATGTCAAAGTTCCGATTGAAGAGATTGACGAGGTAAAGGACGGCAAACGGCGTACCCGTAAAAATAAGTTTTTGCCCAGCTATATTATGATAGAGCTGGACTTGCCGGAGATAGGCTGGAAAGAGACGTGCACCAAAATCCGAAGTGTCCAGGGGGTAACGGGGTTTGTCGGCACTAGTCCCAGTGAACGGCCGCGCCCAATTACCGCTGATGAGGCTAAAAATCTGCTGCAGAAATCGGGCGTGATTAAAGGCGAGCGTCCGGTACATGTCAGGCAGTCGTTTGCGGTGGGCGATGCGGTGCGTATCACCGATGGGCCGTTCGCAACGTTTACCGGAAAGGTTGACGACGTCAACGTTGAAAAAGACCGGCTGCGGGTAACTGTCCAGATTTTTGGACGTGAAACGCCCGTCGAGGTAAGCCTGACACAGGCTGAAAAAGTGTGATGTTGTTTTGAAAAGTATTGTGGCGAGCATTGAGCGCGCTGCAAGCCTTATTTTGGGAGAGACGCCGGTCCGTCGGACAAACGCGCCTCGCTACTGCCGGCCGGTATGCTGCAATAATGCGGTACGTCCGACAGACACCAACAAAAGGAGTTCTCTATGGCTGGAAAAAAAGTTTCTGCCGTCATTAAACTGCAGTGTCCTGCAGGAGCTGCAACGCCTGCACCGCCGATTGGCCCGGCTTTGGGTCCGCACGGTGTGAGCGCGCCGAAATTTGTCCAGGAATTCAACGACCGCACCAAGAATATGGAAAAGGGATTGATTATCCCAGTCGTTATCACCGTCTATCAGGACAAATCCTACACGTTCATCTTAAAAACGCCGCCGGCTGCCGTTTTGATTAAAAAGGCGCTCAAAATTGAAAAAGGTTCCGGTAATCCGTTGCGTGACAAAGTGGGGACGCTGTCACAGAAAGACCTTGAGGAAATCGCACAGACAAAGATGCCCGATGTCAATGCGCATGACCTTGAGGCGGCAAAACGCATTATCGCGGGAACCGCGCGGAGCATGGGCGTAGAGGTGGAGCACTGATATGAAACACGGAAAAAATTACCGCGCTGCTGCGGCAAAATACGATTTGACAAAAAAATACGATATCGTTTCTGCCTGTAAAATGGTACAGGATATGAAGTTTGCACGATTTGACGAAACGGTTGAAGCGCACGTGTGCCTGAAACTCGGCAAAAATGAAAGCGTCCGTGACACGCTCGTGTTTCCGCATCAGTTTACAGCAGAAAAAAAGGTGCTCGTATTCTGTAAGGAAGACCGCGTAAAAGAGGCGCTGGACGCCGGCGCAACCTATGCTGGTGCTGATGAGTACGTTGAAAAGGTGAAAGGCGGCTGGCTCGATTTTGATATCGCTGTCGCTACGCCGGACATGATGAAAGACGTCGGTCGTTTGGGTATGGTGCTCGGACGCAAAGGGCTCATGCCAAATCCGAAGACGGGCACGGTTACGCCGGATATCGCCGGTGCGGTTGCGGCGCTCAAAAAAGGGCGCACCGAATTCCGCGCAGACAAAGGCGGCGTGGTGCACATCGCTGTCGGCAAGTGTTCAATGGACGCGGATAAAGTCGCTGAAAACATCAGGACATTGCTTACCGAAGTTGAACGCAAAAAAACCGGCAACACCGCAAACTTTATTTCCAGTGTTTCTGTCAGTTCAACTATGGGGCCGGGCGTCTGGGTGCAATTTAAGGAAGGTGAATAATCATGGCGATGAGGGCAAAGAAAGTACAGCCGGCAAAGACGGCTGCCATCGAAGCGGCAAAAAAAACATTTGCTGAATACAACGACTTTATTTTTACCGATTACCGCGGTCTGACGATGGAACAGATTACGCGGCTACGCGGCAAACTGCGCGAAAAAAATTCGGCGCTGAAAGTGGTCAAAAACAATTTTGCGCGCATCGCATTTGAAAGCATGAGCATCGATGCAGTGGGCGACTATTTGACCGGGCCGACGGCGATCGCTATGGCAAAAGAAGATTCAAACGAAATTGCAAAAATTCTGTTTGATTTTGCCAAAGACGCGCCGGCGCTGACAGTCAAGGGCGGCATCATCGAAAAAGAAATTTACGATGGCGCAAAGATAGAAGCGTTTTCAAAGGTGCCGGGCAAAAAGCAACTTATTTCTATGCTCATGTCCGCCATCAATGGGCCGGCGCGTCAGCTTGCCGCCACGATCAAAGCGTATGCGGAAAAACTGGAAAAAGAAGGGCCGGCAGCCACCGCACCACAATCCGCAGCTGCGGCGGACTCTGCTCCACCGTCTGACGCCCCGACGGCAGATACAGTAGGCTCACCTGTAGCGGCGGCTGGAGCCGAAACGCAGCAGGAAGCAGAAGCGGCTCCAGCTGCTGCCGCGGCTCCGACTGAAGCGGCAGCGCCGGCTGAGCAGGCTGCACCGGATGCACCGCCCACAGATGCATAGCACAATAAGGCGCGGTCAGGCTTCGTAAGCTGTCGACTGTCCGCGCGTGGTATTTTTCGGAATCGCCCGTATGGAGCGATGACCGGAACATCTCCATATGGAGATGATTTTGTACAAACGAATAGGAGAAGACAATATGGCAGCTTTAACAAATGAACAGATCCTTGACGCGATTGCAAGCATGACGGTTCTTGAGGCTTCTGAGCTGGTCAAGGCAATGGAAGAAAAATTTGGTGTCACTGCGGCGGTCGCGGTGGCAGCAGCTCCAGCTGGTGACGTTGGTGCAGCCGCAGCGGAAGAACAGACAGAATTCACCGTTACGCTCGATTCGATAGATCCGGCAAAGAAGATTCCCGTTATCAAAGTTGTCCGCACCATTACGGGGCTGGGGCTCGGTGAAGCGAAGGCGCTTGTTGAAGGCGCTCCAAAAGTGCTCAAAGAAGGCGTGAGCAAAGCGGATGCTGACAAGATGATTGCGGAGATCGCCGAAGCGGGCGGCACCGCTTCAAAGAAATAAGCGCCATCCGTCAGCCGATAGAACGCACCGCTCCCGGCCGCTGATGTAGCCGGTGCGGTGAACGCGCAGTTTTGCTGTGGCGTAATCGTGCCGGCATGATGCGCCGATCAGTAATGCTGGGTGGGCGTATCGACTGGTGTTTTCGTGTGCCGCGCGGTCACCGGTGTGCGTCAGAGTGCATGTCGAACCGTCGTGATGATACGGCAGTCTATTTTGTGGGGGAAAACAGTGCGTCCGCTGTAAAGCTGCGCGTCTGAAAACAGCGTTCCTACGAGCAGGTGTGCGCCTGTCTGTACTATGGCTGTTTTATCAGAGCGGGATGGCTGCTTTCGGTGCCTGGCTGGGGGACCAAGAATAGCTGTTTCGGATTATAAAAAAATACAAAGCGCAGGGTGTCTTCATGCTGCTGCGTTTTTGCGTAAGAATACCGTGGCGGAAACATCGTGCTGTACAGGAGTTTCCTGTATGTAGCGGTGTTTCAAAACGCCAAGAGCTCACAAGACAAGAGGACTGTCATGTACGCAAAGTCACAGACCATCAATCGGTCGTATTACGGGAAAAATATCAAGCCGTTCATGGATGTGCCCGATCTGATTTCTATCCAAACCTCATCGTATGAAAGTTTTTTGCAGTCAGAAAAGGTACGGAACAAGGAGACGCCTGAAAATCACGGGCTACAGGAAGTGTTTGCTTCAACGTTTCCCATTGAAAGTCCTGACGGCGATATGTCGCTTGATTTTGAGTTTTACGATCTTGAATACGACAACATTAAATTCAAAGAATTTGAGTGTAAGCAAAAGGGCATTACCTATGCGGTGCCGCTAAAAGCGCGCATCAGTTTGAATAACTTGCAGACCGGCGCAATTTTGCAAAAAGATATCTACATGGGCGATATCCCGCTGATGACTGATCGCGGTACGTTCATTATTAACGGAGCGGAGCGCGTCGTGGTGTCTCAAATCCACCGTTCGCCGGGCGTCATCTTCAATCATGAAAAAGGCGTGTATTCGAGTCGCATCATTCCGTACCGTGGTTCGTGGCTTGAGTTTGAGATTGACCAAAAGAAGGAATTGATTTATGCAAAAATAGATCGCAAGAAAAAGATTCTCGGTACGATGTTTTTGCGGGCGCTTGGATACAGCACGCGCGAAGAGATTATCAACTGCTTTTATGTGACGGAAACCGTTGCCGTTGAAGGTGATGCGGATGGCCGTGCTGCGCTTGAAAACCACGTGCTTGCGGAGGCAGTTATCATCACCGACGCAGGCGAAAAAAAACGCCTTTTTAATGCGGGTACGCGGCTGCATCCCCACGATATTGACGATTTGATTGCAAACAATGTCAAAAAAATCAAGGTTATCAAATTCGATACGCGCGCCAATCCGAACAATAAAGACAGCGACAACGAATCGTTGAATTCGCAGATAATCATCAACTGCTTTGACCGCGAGGAAGTGCGATACGTACCGGATGATTCGTCTGATATGGAGCCGACAAAAGAAGAGGCGCTCTCCGTGGTCTATCAGGTGCTCAAGCCGGGTGAACCGATTACCGTTGAGGCCGCAGAAAAAGATCTGGCGGGCATGTTCTTTACGGAGCGTCGCTATGATCTGGGACGCGTTGGGCGTTACAAAGTAAACAAGAAATTCGGTTACCGTGAAGACATTAAAGATGTAACACTGGTAAAAGACGATATCATCGAAACGATGAAGTTTCTGATCAAGGTGTATATCGGCGATGAACAGACTGACGACATTGACCACTTGGGAAACCGCCGCATCCGTTCTGTGGGCGAGCTGATGACGAACCAGCTCAAAACAGCGTTTAGCCGTATGGAGCGCATCGCAAAGGAGCGCATGGGACAAAAAGAGATTGAAACGATGAAGCCGCAGGATTTGATTTCTATCAAACCGATTGTGGCGTCGATTAAGGAATTTTTTGGCTCATCCCAGCTGTCTCAATTTATGGATCAGGTGAACCCGCTTGCAGAGCTGACGCATAAACGGCGTTTGAATGCGCTCGGGCCGGGTGGTCTGTCACGTGATCGCGCGAGTTTTGAAGTGCGCGACGTACACTATTCACACTACGGTCGCATGTGCCCGATTGAAACACCTGAAGGGCCAAACATCGGGCTCATCGTGTCGCTCGCTATTTTTACGCGTATCAATGAGTACGGCTTTTTGGAAGCACCGTACCGTAAGGTGGCAAACGGCAAAGTGACTGACGACGTTGAATACCTTTCGGCAATGGAAGAAGACCGGTACTATATCAGCCCGGTAAACGAAGGCATTAAGAATGACGGCTCATTTGCAACCGATTTGATTTCGTGCCGTCGCCTCGGTGACTACACGCAGCGCGCGCCGAAAGACGTGCAGTACATGGACGTGTCGCCGCGGCAGGTCATTTCGGTGTCTGCATCTCTGGTTCCGTTTCTTGAGCACGATGACGCAAACCGTGCGCTTATGGGTTGCAACATGCAGCGCCAGGCAGTGCCGTTGCTGTTTCCTGAACCGCCGTATGTTGGCACCGGCATGGAGCAGAAATGCGCGTATGATTCGGGCGTACTCGTGAAAGCAAAACACGACGGCGAGGTTGTCTATGTGTCGAGCGACTGCATCAAGGTGAAGCCGACGGGAAGTGGCTCGCGCAAGCTCGAAGTGGAAGAGTATCATCTATTAAAATATCAACGCACGAATCAAGACACGTGCTATCATCAGCGTCCGACGGTGGAGTTGGGGCAAAAGGTACGGGCGGGAGACGTCATTGCAGATGGTCCTGCCACGTTCAACGGAGAGCTTGCGCTCGGCCGCAACATCCTTGTCGGTTTTGTGCCGTGGAACGGCTATAACTACGAGGACGCGGTGCTCATCTCTCAGCGCGTCGTGCGCGAGGACATGTATACGTCGATTCACATCAAAGAGTTTTCCGTTGAAATCCGTGAGACAAAACTCGGGCCGGAAAAAATCACGCGTGAAGTTCCTGAAACGGCAGAGGCGATGCTTGAAAACTTGAGCGCAGAAGGCATCGTCCGCGTCGGTGCAAAAGTGCGTAGTGGCGACATCCTCGTCGGTAAAATTACGCCGAAAAGCGAAACGGAAACGACGCCGGAGTTCAAGCTGCTCAATTCGATTTTCGGTGAAAAGGCAAAGGATGTCCGCAATACATCGCTCCGTGTGCCGCACGGCATTGAAGGCGTTGTCATCGATGTACAGCGATTGAGTCGCAAAGCGGGCGACGATTTGAACCCCGGCGTTGACGAGGTGGTCAAGGTACTCATTGCGAACAAACGCAAGCTGTGCGAAGGCGACAAAATGGCCGGCAGGCACGGCAACAAAGGCGTTGTGGCGCGCATCCTGCCGGTTGAGGACATGCCGTATCTGGAAGACGGTACGCCACTCGATGTCTGCCTAAACCCGCTCGGCGTACCGTCGCGTATGAACATCGGGCAGATTATGGAATCGGAGCTCGGCATTGCGGGTAAATACTTACAGCAGTATTTTGAATGTCCGGCGTTCCAGACGCCGTCTCAGGAAATGATTGCGGACAAACTGAAAGAAGCAGGGTTGTCCCCTGATTGCAAACAGATTGTCCGCGACGGACGCACGGGCGAGCCGTTCGTTAATCCGATTTTTGTCGGGGTGATTTACTTTATGAAGCTGCACCATCTGGTTGACGACAAAATGCACGCGCGTTCGACCGGACCGTATTCACTCGTTACGCAACAGCCACTCGGCGGCAAAGCGCAATTTGGCGGTCAACGCCTCGGTGAAATGGAAGTGTGGGCGCTTGAGGCATATGGCGCTGCAAACACGCTGCAAGAGATGATGACGATTAAATCGGACGACATGAACGGACGCGCAAATATTTATCAGTCAATCGTTAAGGGCGACCCATCGTCGCCGGCGGGTGTTCCCGAGTCGTTCAACGTTCTGGTGCAAGAGCTGCGTGGGCTTGCGCTCGACTTTACGATTTACGATGCGCGAGGTAAACGCATTGCGCTCACTGAACGCGATCAGGAATTGATAGATAAAGCCGCTTCCGGATTTGACAAGGAGACGGTGTAACGGCTGTTTGTGTCAGTAGGCGGGGGCAGTATCGGTGCCGTTTGCAGAACGCTCGGCGTGCCTGCATTAGATGACTGGCATTTTTGAGAGGGAGTTATTATGCGTGATATTCAAGATTTTGACAGATTGAAAATACAGCTTGCTTCACCGGATACGATCCGTAAGTGGTCATACGGCGAGGTGAAAAAAGCGGAGACCATCAACTACCGGACGCTGCGTCCTGAGCGCGACGGCCTGTTCTGCGAGCGCATTTTCGGCACGACCAAACAGTGGGAATGCTATTGCGGTAAATTTAAGTCGGTGCGGTATAAAGGGGTAATCTGCGACCGGTGCGGAGTTGAGGTGACCGACTTTACCGTGCGCCGCGAGCGTACAGGGCACATTGAGCTTGCCGCTCCCGTCAGCCACATCTGGTACTACCGATCGGTGCCGAGCCGCATGGGACTGCTGCTTGATTTACAGGTGAATGCGCTCCGTTCGGTATTGTATTATGAAAAATATATCGTCATCGATCCGGGCGACACCGAACTCAAGAAGATGCAGCTTTTGACGGAGGACGAATATCTTGAAGCGCAGGAGCGTTCTGGTGGTTCGTTTACTGCGGACATGGGCGCGGAAGCGATTAAAACCTTGCTTGAAAATCTTGATCTTGATGCGCTCGCCGCTGAGCTTCGCGCCAAAATGATTGAAAAAGGCGCCAAAAGTGACAAGCGGCTTTTAAAGCGCATTGAAATTGTCGAGCATTTCCGGACGTCGGGCAACAAGCCGTCGTGGATGATTCTTGACGTGATTCCCGTCATTCCACCGGAGTTGCGCCCCATGGTGCAGCTTGACGGCGGGCGGTTTGCCACGAGCGATTTAAACGATTTGTATCGCCGCGTCATCAACCGGAACAGCCGGCTCCGTCGTCTTTTGCAGCTCAACGCGCCGGACATTATCATCCGGAACGAAAAACGCATGTTGCAAGAAGCGGTCGACGCGCTCTTTGACAATTCTAAACGCAAACGCGTTGTAAAAGGGGCATCAAATCGTCCACTTAAGTCGATCAGTGATATGCTCAAAGGCAAACAGGGGCGGTTCCGCCAAAACCTGCTCGGAAAGCGCGTCGACTATTCGGGGCGGTCGGTTATTGTTGTGGGACCGGAGCTGAAACTGTGGCAGTGCGGGCTGCCGACCAAAATGGCGCTTGAGTTGTTCAAGCCGTTCATCATGAAAAAGCTCGTTGATAAAGGCGTGGTCGGCAACATCAAAAAAGCGAAGACGCTTATTGAGTCGGAGGCGCCGGAAGTATTTGCGATCCTCGATGAAGTGGTGCGCGAGCACCCCGTTTTGCTGAACCGTGCACCGACGCTCCACCGTCTTGGCATCATGGCGTTTGAACCGGTACTTGTAGAAGGCAAAGCGATACGGCTGCATCCGCTGACGTGTAAGTCGTTCAATGCGGACTTTGACGGCGACCAGATGGCGGTGCACGTGCCGCTTACGCAAGCCGCGCAGATGGAATGTTGGACACTTATGCTCTCTGCGCGCAACTTGCTTGATCCGGCAAACGGCAACACGATTGTCTATCCATCGCAGGACATGGTGCTCGGCATCTATTATATGACGGCGCTCAAGCCGAACGCAAAAGGTGCCGGCAAATTTTTCAGTACGCCGGATGAAGTGCGCATGGCCGCAGAAATCGGGAGCATTGAATGGCAGGCAGAAGTCAAACTGCGTAAAGACGTGCTCGGCAAAATGGTGCATGCGGATCCAGAGCCGGACAATCCGTATATCGTAACATCTGCGGGGCGGCTTGCATTCAATGAAGCGATGCCCGACGCCGTTGAATTTTACAACGAACAGATGAACGACAAAAAATTGCGCGGTATGATAGAAGACGTGTACCATGTACAGGGGGCATGGCTCACGATTCAGATGCTCGATGCAATCAAGGCAGTTGGCTACAAAAACGCAACGTTCTACGGTGCAACGCTCTCCATGGATGACATCATTATTCCGAAAGAGAAGAAAGGCATCGTTGATAAAGCGAACAAAGAAGTGGAAGACATCATCGGTCAGTACAATAAAGGGCAGATTTCTGGCGGCGAACGTAAAAACCGCGTAACCGACGTGTGGACGCGCGCAACAAACGATTTGACCAATATCATGATGGACAACTTCAAAGCGCACAAAGACGGCTTCAATACGATTTACATGATGGCTGATTCCGGCGCACGTGGCTCGAAAAAGCAAATTTCGCAGCTAGCTGCAATGCGCGGTCTGATGACGAAGCCGAACGGCGATTTGATTGAGCTTCCTGTGCGGTCGAACTTTAAGGAAGGGCTGTCCGTGTTGGAGTTTTTTATTTCGACGAACGGCGCGCGCAAAGGTCTTTCCGACACAGCGCTGAAGACAGCGGATGCCGGCTATATGACGCGTCGCCTTGTTGACGTGGCGCAGGATGTTGTTATAAACGAAGAAGACTGTGGCACAATCAACGGCATCGACTATGCGGCAATTAAAAACGGAGATGAAATCATCGTGCCGCTTTCAACGCGTATCGTTGGGCATTTTACGATTGAACGCGTGCTTCATCCGATTACGGGTGAATTGCTCTGCGATGTAAACGCCTACATCGATGAGGATATGGCAAAAAAAATTGAAGATGCCGGCGTAGAAAAAGTAAAGCTGCGCACCGTGCTAACCTGTGAAGCACAGCACGGTATCTGCATCAAGTGTTATGGTCAGAATTTGGCGCGCAACAAAATCGTGGAAATCGGAGAAGCGGTTGGCATTGTTGCTGCCCAGTCCATCGGTCAGCCGGGAACGCAGCTGACGCTCCGCACGTTCCATTCCGGTGGTACCGCGGAGACGACAACAAAAGAAGACAAGATTGTCCTGAAGTATCCGGTGCTCATCAAAGATATGAGTGGTACGTCGGTTGAACAGAAGGGCAACCGTCTGTTTACGCGGAAAGGCGTGCTGACTGCGGTGCGCGTGCTCGAACGGCATCCGCTTGCCAAGGGTGAAAAGACGGCGGTCAAGGACGGCGATATGGTGATGAGCGGTACCGTTTTGATTAAAGCGGCGGATGCTCCAGTTGTTGCGGCAGCGACCGGCCGCGTCATGATACAAGGTGGTGAACTGCTGGTGCTTGGCAAAGACATCGCCGTTGACATTACGACTGGTTCGACAATCACCGCACAGGCTGGTGACATTGTTGCGGCAGATGAGCCGATTGGAACGTTTGACCCGTACAGCGAGCCGATTATAGCTGAAAGCGACGGCTACATTCACTATGAGGACATCATCGTTGGTTCAACGCTTGAAGAAAAGGTACATGTTGCAACGGGCTCTGTTGAACGCATGATTACGGATGTTCATCTTGACGTGAAGCAGCCGCGTATTTTGATTACCGACGAAGCAGGAAATGAATTCGGCAGCTATCATTTACCGGCCGGTGCAGTACTGCAAGTTGATGACAAAAAGAAAGTCAAAGCGGGGACGCTTTTGGCAAAGATGCCAAAACAAGCCGCAAAGACAAACGACATCACCGGAGGACTGCCGCGTGTGTCCGAACTGTTCGAAGCGCGTAAGCCGAAAATTCCGTGTGTGCTGGCGAGCATTGCTGGTACGGTTAAAATTAAAAATATCATCAAAGGAAAACGCGTCGTTATTGTTGAAGACGAATTCAACAATCAGTTTACGCACAATGTTCCGACGGCACGCCGTATGTTGGTGCGCGACGGAGACAAAGTAAAGGCAGGAGAGCCGCTGTGCGACGGCAGTCCGAGCCCGCACGATGTGCTCAATATTCTCGGTGAAAACGCGCTGCAAGAATATCTCATGGATGAAATTCAACAGGTGTACCGTGCACAGGACGTTGGCATCAACGACAAACACATCGGTATCATCGTGCGGCAGATGCTCCGTAAAGTAGAAATCATTGCGGTGGGCGATACGCGCTTTATCTTTGGACAGCAGGTAGACAAATACAAGTTCCACGAGGAAAACCGTCGCGTGATTAAAGAGGGGGGGCAACCGGCGATCGGCCGCCCGATGTTCCAAGGAATCACAAAGGCGTCGCTCGGAGTGGATTCGTTTATCTCTGCCGCGTCGTTCCAAGAAACTACACGCGTGCTGACCAACGCGGCAATTGCGGGTGCGGTTGACGGTTTGCACGGCATCAAGGAAAACGTGGCAATCGGGCATATGATTCCCGCCGGAACAGGCATAAAGAATTACCGCGGTATGAAATTGTTCGACGAAAGCAATAACAACCTTGACGTGCAGATGGAAGAAATTTTGGCACGTCGCGCTGCCGAAGAAAAAGAGCTTTTGGCACAGATTGAAGAGCCGAGCTTTGATGTTGATGTGGAGGATGCAGACTAACGGCAGTGGTGTTTCCGGGCGCGGTGCGTTCCCTGAAAGGGGCATGACGGAGCGCTTCGTAAGGCAACTTTTGGATGTGTGCGTGTACTGAAAACATGCCGATGTGTCTTGCCAATGGTACAGCGGATGTGGGTACCCGTTGAGCCCGCCCTGTAAGGACGCCGGCTGCCGTCCTGCCTGTCTTGACAGCCGTCAGGCTGGCGGCAGATCGGTCGGGCAGCACGGCGTTCCCGCCGGGCTATTAGTCCGGTGGGAATGCAGTGACAAACGGAATCCTGAAAGGGCGGTTTGCCGAACAGGATGCTCCCGAATGAGTGTTTGGTGTGTTCTTGACGGAGACACCGAGATTACGGTAAAATTAATTTCCCGCCTGTTATGCGGGTGTCCAGGGTGCTGACTGGAAATGCATGTGAAGAAGAGGAGAGGGCAATGCCTACAATTAATCAGTTGATTCATCAGCGGCGAAAATCTGCCGCAAACAGAACCAAAGCGCCGGCGCTTGATTCCTGCCCGCAGAAACGGGGCGTATGCACGCGCGTGATGACGATGACTCCCAAAAAGCCGAATTCAGCACTCCGGAAAATTGCCCGTGTGAAGTTGAGCAACGGTACGGAAGTGACGGCGTATATTCCGGGGATTGGACACAATCTTCAGGAGCACTCGGTGGTACTGGTACGCGGTGGTCGTGTGAAGGATCTGCCGGGCGTGCGCTATCACATTATCCGCGGGACCAAAGACACGCTCGGTGTTGAAGGACGTAAACGCGGCCGCTCGAAGTACGGCGCAAAACGGCCGAAGGCGTAAGGGGGAACACGATGGGACGACATAAAAAATCCATTGATCGGCCGGTAGTGCCCGACGCAAAATACAACAGCAAGGTAGTGTCGAAATTCGTCACGCGGATGATGCTTGCCGGTAAAAAAGATGTCTGTAAAAAAATTGTCTATCAGGCGATGGATAAATTAAAAGCCAAGACTGACAAAGATCCGCTTGAAGTTTTCTTAAAGGCGATCGATAACGTTAAGCCGGTGGTTGAGGTAAAGGCGCGCCGTGTTGGCGGAGCGACGTATCAGGTGCCGATAGAGATCCGAGATGCGCGCCGCGAAGCGCTTGCAATGCGCTGGCTCATCACCGCTGCCCGAAACCGGAACGGCCACGGCATGGCGGATACGCTTGCATCCGAACTGCTCGATGCGTACAACAGCACGGGGACGGCGTTCAAGAAAAAGGAAGATACCCACAAGATGGCCGAAGCGAACAAGGCGTTTGCGCATTACCGGTGGTAAGCGTTCGGCATCAAAACGGGTATAATACAAGCTATAACGCACGAGCCCCTGAACGCAAAGCGTTCAGGGGCTCGTGCGTTATTCGAGCTATTCACTTGTGCGCATTCTGCGCGTAGGCGCGGAGTACACCGCCGCCTGTTACCTGTTACGCAAGTCCCATTTTTTCTGGGCGGAATATGCGTTCGTCCATGAATCGTAGATTGTCCGCTATGGCTGGTATAAATTCCATGTGATCAAGAATGTCTTTTTGGACATCGATGTGCGGTGCTATTTCAGTTAGCAGTAATCCGTTGTCTGTCAGTTTAAAAACTGCGCGTTCGGTGATAAAGGTAACCTGCTGGTTGTGGGTGCGCGCATAGTGTCCGGAAAATGTAATTTGCTGCACACGGTTGATGAACTTTTTGCTGGTCCCCTCGTGTACGATAATAAGCTTCCCGTCTTCGATTTTTTCTTCCAGCCCGCCTGCGGTGAAAGTGCCAACAAAAAATATTTGTTTTGTATTCTGTGAAATATTGATGAATCCACCAGGACCGGTGCAGCGCGTGCCGAATTTGGAGACATTGACGTTTCCGTATTGGTCGATTTCTGCGGCGCCTAAAAACGTCATGTCTAAAATGCCGCCGTCGTACATGTCGAATACATCACCCATGTTGTAAATGATTTCAGGATTTACGGCGCCGCTAAACCCCATGCCTTCTATGGGAACGCCCCCCTGTGGCCCAGACTCGACGGACAGCGTCATGTGGTGGGCAAGCCCCTCTTCGTTTGCAACGCTGCTGATGCCAGACGGCATACCAATGCCGAGATTTATCAGGCAGCCGCTTGTGAGTTCCAGCGCACTTCTGCGCGCAATGATTTTCCGGTTGGTCAGTGGCATGGGCGGCAGTGACGTGAGCGGCACTTGCACTTGACCAGAGACTTCGGGGCGATAATGGAACGCGTAACTTTGCATATGGAGCGCTGGGTCAGTATTTTTAACAACGTAATCAACCATCGGGTGGTGAATGCGCACTGATTTTGGATTGAGTGTACCGCGCTTAACAATCTCTTTCACTTGTACAATGACCGTGCCGCCGCTGTTGTGCGTTGCAGCCGCTATTTCATACGCATAGTCGCCGGTTCCTTCTTGCTCCATGGAAATATTTCCGTCCTCATCTGCGTAGGTGGCACGAATCATGCAGGCGTGTATGGGAAAGGTCTTGTAGCTCAGGTATTCGTTTCCGTCCAATGTAATGACGCTGACGATGTCTCGGTTCTGCTCACTTGCTTTTTGATTTGCCTTGCATCCTTCAATACGGGGGTCAGCGTACGTTTCAAGTCCAACCGGCGTGATAACGGCAGGTTTATGACCTGCGATTGCGCGCCACAGGTGTACCATGACGCCGATCGGTATTGCGTATCCGGCGATTTGGTTCGTACCGATGAGTTCCGCAATCAACGGCGGGTTTGCAAGGTGTCCAGCAATAACGGTATCGAGCAGTCCTGTTCGCGCAATGCGGTTTAAGCCTTGTTGTGTCGTTTTGCTGTTGTCTCCAGGACTGACGCCGCAGACAGCGGTCAATCCTTTTGGGTGTGCTTCCTGGGCAAATCGGTCGGCAACCGCTTGGAGCAGTTCGTCAGGACCGTTGTATGAACCGAAGCCGCCGAATGCAACGGTCGTGTTGTCTTGCAGCAGCGCTGCGGCTTCTGGTGCAGTGATAATTTTCATAAAATACATCCTCCATTCTGATCGGCGCTACCGCTTTGTACGGGCATGCCGTGTAGTACAATGAGCTTATCGTATAGCCGACGATTTCAAAAAGAAAGCGGCGAGCGTATATCAATATATTAGCAAATTGTGTGCCAACTATACGAAAATTCGGCCGGCTGTGTCTTCTGGCAGGGGCATTTTTTCCGATAGTTTGCCCCGGACGTGGCGGGCACACATCGTTACGTATAAGCGGCAGCTGTACTGCGCGCAAGCTGTCTTACCAGCAGATAGCCGCACGCTGTGCCCAACGATATGCGGCTCACCATGCGATCAGAAATTATGTTGTCTGACGCGCGCGAGTGTGCCGCCGGCGGGGACGATGAGCGCGTGTACGCTGTCCGTCAGCATAAGAGCGGGGCAGCCGCCTTTAAGTTCACGCGGACAATGCAGTTTGCGGGAATTTATATTTTTCCTTTTTGTAAACAGGGCGGCACACGTGGCTCATGCAGTCATCGCACGTTGTATATATGCATTATTGCATATATACAAAAGCCAATAATGCCTAAATTTGCATATAAAACATCCGTTTTACCCCGTTTGGCACTTGGCACGTTTCTTGCAAAAGCATTGGTGACAAGGGGGTACCGTTATGGAAAGCAGCAAAGAGCGAATCCAATTTAAAAAACCGACGATTATCACAACGGTGATATGTTTTGCCGTCATACTGGCGTTTTGGTTTATTCCGCCAGCGCCGCCGATGACCGTTATTGGCATGCGGGTGTTGGGTGTCTTTATAGGGACAATTCTATTGCTTTCACTGGTTGACACGGTATGGCCGGCAGTGCTTGCGATTGTGTTGCTGTCCCGGACCGGTGTAACGTCGTTAAATGGTGCCATCGGCGGGACGATGGGCAGCTGGATTGTCTTTTTTGTTTTGATGAGCTTTGTGATGACGCATGCGCTCAACGAGTCAGGGTTTACCGACCGACTGGTTGCCCGGTTTATGAGCATGCGGCTTGTATCAAAAAGCCCGTGGACATTTACCGTGGCAATGGCAGTCATCGGTTTGATTCTCGCAAGCTTTATTGACCAGATTCCTGCAACTGCGTTTATGCTTATGTTTTCGCGGCGGGTGTATCAGGAGCTGGGGTATACAGAGCAAGATGCGTATCCGCATGTTGCGAATATCATGGTGGTATACGGAGTTATCATCGGCGGTTTAATGACACCGATTTCTCATTCGCTTGCGATTCTTGGAATGGCGATTTATGAAGGAGCGACGGGGGTACCGATTAGCCTGTTTACGTATCTAGTGGTCGGCGTGCCGACAGGATTGGTGCTGTTTGTGGCGCTGACACTTATTATGCGCTTTGCCGCGCATCCCGACATGAGCCGGTTCAAAGATTTTGATGTACAGAAAGTGCTTGCACATCGCGGGCCGATGCAGGTAAAAGAACTCATTACGGTTATTGTGTTCTTTGGAACAGTTATTATGTGGATGCTGCCGGGCGTGGCGGGAATGTTTACCGATGCTCCCTGGGTCGGCACAATCAACAGTTACGGCATTACGTTTTGGGCGATTTGTGCAGTCGTGGTGATGTCGATTATAAGCACAAATGAAAAACCGATCATCGATTTAAAGGATATTGTCAATCACCATGTAAACTGGGGGATCCTGATTTTTATTTCTATCGGCGTATTTCTTGGTTCTGCTATGGCGAATGATGCAACGGGCATCCCAGTTTTTATTACAGAAAAAATTACACCGGTACTTGACCGCGTTTCTCCGCTGGTAGTCGTTCTGATTATTACAATGGTGAGCGTTTTTTTGACCAACTTTGCGTCGAATGTGTTAACGATAACGGTGATGACGACGGTGGGAGTGAGCATCGGGCTTGCAAGCGGTGGACGTATCAATCCGGCGGCAATCGCCCTGTGTACATCGATGGCCGGCGCGGCAGCATACCTGTTACCGTCGTCATTCGGGTGCATCGCAATGTTGCACGGCGATGAATACAGTAACAGCAAAAAGGTGTATCTGTACGGTTTGATTATGTGCATTGTCTCTCCCGTGATTATTGGACTTATCGGCTATAATCTGGCATGTGCCGTGCTGTTGGCTGTTCACTGCGGAGAGGACAGCCTGCACCTTGTTGCGTACGGCAGTTCGATGCTGTTGGCAGATTTTTGTAGAGGGGAATTTTCCCGTTCAAAAGCATACGGCCAAGTGCAGCATACCGTATTTAACGGCGCACGATTCATTATATACGGCGATGTATCGTGCAGAAGAAAGCGCCAACGCCCGTTCTGTAGTGCGCTGTAGCCGTTTATTTTTTTGAGTTCTCGTGCAGAAAGATGATATTTTGCATCTTGCGGACGAGCGTAGACAGGTTGATACCGAGACTCTGTGCCGCATCGTGCAGATTTGTTGTTTGGTGGATTCGGGCGGTAATGGCCTCTTTTTCAGTTGCCGCGGTTATTTCTTTGAGCGTACAGTTGTGGGCTTCTGGGACATGCCCGGTTGTTGCTCCTGTGATGTTCAATTCACAGGGGAAGTCCCGCGCCGTCAGCGTCATGTGGGGAGACAGTACGAACATCCGTTCCAATATATTATGCAGTTCGCGGATATTTCCCGGCCAGTTGTATGCAGTGAGGAGACTCGCTAAGTCGTTGCTGATTATTTTTTGCTGGTTGTATTTTTTCTTCAGTCGTTCCAGCAGATGGCAGGCAATCGGCATAATATCTTCTTTGCGTTCCCGGAGCGGAGGAATGTGCACCGGAATTACGTTCAACCGGTAGTATAAATCTTCTCTGAATGTGCCGTCTGCAACCAATGTTTTTAAGTCGCGGTGCGTTGCAGAAATAATGCGTGCGCGCATGGGAAGCGGCTTTTTCCCACCGATGGCAAAAAACTGGCGATCCTGCAGCACCGTAAGCAATTTGACCTGCATGGCAAGCGGCAACTCTCCGATTTCGTCTAAAAACACAATGCCGTCCCCTGCTATAGAAAATATGCCCGGTTTACCGGTTTTGCTTGCTCCGGTAAAGGAGCCCGCCTCATAGCCGAATAGCTCTGATTCCAATAGGCTTTCGGGGATCGCGCCACAGGAAATTTTTGTGTAGTTTTCTTTGCCGGCAAATTTTCCTATCATCTTGCAAAATACATCTTTGCCGACGCCGGATTCGCCTAAAATAAGCACGGTGCTGTCTACCTGTGCAATCCGCTGTGCCAGCTCGACCAGCTGCTGCATCTCTGGGCTTCTTCCGACCAAATTGTAATCGTCAAGATTAAACTGTATGCGGGCAATTTGTTCTTTCAACTGCTTTATTTCATCTTTGCGCCGCTGGAGTTTTGCAGAATATGTGGCATGGATGGTGTCCATTTGATTACGGAGACTGTTCAACATGGTGATGTCGCGCACGTTGGCGATAATGCCGCTAAATGTGCCAGTATCATCAAACCGCGGTACAACGGTAACGAGAACTTCCGTATTGGAATCCGGGCGATAACGGATTGTTCGAGACAACGTTTCTTGAGACTGAAAAACCTTCTGTGCCATACGCGATATGGGATAGCCTTTCCTTGCCAGGGAAAAGATACTTTCTCCGAGCAGTTCGGATTCGTTCAGCCCGGTGATTTTATAATAGGCCGGATTATTGTAAATGATGACACCGGTGCGGTCGGTATAGGTAATGCCGTCAAATGACGTGTCCAGAATAGAACGCATCAAAGTAGAGTCTTGAAATACGGTTGTTTGGGGCTCGCTCATTCGGTGTTTCCGTTTCCCTGGGGACTCGATGCTGCAGCCACGGTTTTGTCAAGTTGCTGCATACAGTGAGCAATTATAGCATATTTTGGGAGAAAAGAGAATATATGCATATGCAGATATGCATAAAATATCCGGGGAATGCTGTGCTGTAAGCCGGAGTTTTTGTGTATTTTGTGCCACATCGTGTCAGAAATGAGCCAAAAAAGTGCATTTTGGCGATATTTCTCCACAAACTGATTTTTTGGCATGTAATTTGCTACGGTGATAAACGGCAAAGGCAGTTCTTACTGTCAAATCGAAACGGAGGTATATTACTATGGCGACAAGGAAAGTAATCATTACGGTGGCACAGACTGGCGCGTTCCACGGCAAAGAGGCGAACCCGAATATTCCGCTGCAGCCGGAGGAGATTGCGCAATCGGCGTATGACTGCTATAACGCAGGCGCGGCAATTGTGCACATTCACGCACGTGACACAGCGGGGAAGTCAACGAATGACCCCGTCGTATACAGCGATATCGGTTCGCGGATTCGGGCTAAATGCAACGTCATCTTGCAGTATTCAACGGCGCCGGCAAATAAAGCCGGAACGACGGCGGAAGACGGCATGCAGCTGCTGTACTATAAAGATTTGGTGAAGCCAGAGATGTGTTCGCTTGACTGTTCGCTCATCGGGACAAGCTGGGCAGACCGCACGTTTGTGTATGAATGGTACCGTCCGTTCCTCATTAAATATGCGCAGATGATGAAAGACATGGGCATTAAGCCGGAGCTTGAATGTTTTGATCCGACATCGGTGGAAGATGTATTCAACGTTCTGGAGCCGGCCGGCTGTCTCTCTGATCCGGTTTCGCTTTCATTTGTTATGGGCATGGATAAAATCAGCCAGGGCGCCATTTCATTTTCTGAAGAGAATCTTGACTTTATGATTAAAAAGTTGCCGCGGGATCGATTTGTGAATTTCTCTACGATTTCCATCGGTGCAAAAAATCACGTGCCGGGTATGGCGATGACGATCCTCAAAGGTGGCGGCGCGCGCGTCGGTATGGAAGACAATATTTACTATGCGCCGGGACGGCTTTTGAAGAGCAACGCCGAGATGGTTGAGCGTGCGGTGCGGATTATCCACGAGCTCGGGTTGGAAGTTGCAACGCCTGATGAAGCGCGTGACATTTTGCACATACCGCACAGTGCATAATCGGTACGGAGGAGATACATGCAGACAGTATTTCTTATTTTAGCAATCATATTGATTACGATTCTGTGTATCCGCGGTGTGCCGATTTTTTTTGGCGCAATCATCACCAGTGTTTTTGTTCTTCTAACAGCACACATGGATGTGGTGGGCGGCATAACGGGAACTTTTGCCGGAGCATTCGCCGGATTTGTGCAGAGTAATTTTTTAGTTTTTTTGCTCGGTGCAATTTTTGGAAAAATTCTTGAATTGTCAGGAGCCGCGGATTCTATCGCTAATTTTGTGGTGGACAAACTCGGCGAAAAGGCAATCGTGCCGGCGATTATTTTGGCAGGCGGCATTATGGGCTATGGAGGCATCTCCGTCTTTATCGGTATGTTTACGTTGTATCCGCTCATGTTTTCTTTGTTCAAAAAAGCGAATATATCTTCAACGTTAGCGCCCGGTATCTATGTTGCGGCGGCAGGCTCCTTTACGGTGTGGATGCCCGGCTCTCCAGCGATACAGCTGCTGGTTCCGGCTCAAGCGCTCGGTACGACAACCTTTGCAGCAGCCGTCCCGGGATTTATCGCAGGCGGTATACAGATCATACTTGAGATTGTGCTTTGCTCGTGGTACGTGAATTATACGAAGAAAAAGGGACTCGGCTGGGATGAACCCCATGTGGCAGGTGCACCTGAAAAATCGGCAGAGCGCAAAAACGCTCCCAGCTTTTTGCTTGCTATTATTCCAATGGCGATTTTAATCTGCGCGTTAGGTTTTATAAAAGCACACGCTGCAGTCGGTATGACAATCGGCATTGTGGCAGCCCTCATTTTCTACGCGAAGTATTTGCCCTGGAAAGACGGCATGTGGCAGAAACTCCAAATGGGTGTGGTTGGCGGAACGACGGCGCTCGTTGCCACTTGTTCTGCGGTAGGATTTGGCGGCGTTGTGCAGTCAACCGAAGCGTTTCAAAACATGATACAGGCAGTTGTTGGAATGAACGGCAATCCCGTTATTATTTCCGTGGTAATTGTCGCGGTTTTGGCGGGTGTCTGCGGCTCTGGAACTGGCGGCGAAGGTATGGCGTTGCCAATCATTAACGAATACTTTGTGCCGATGGGTGCCAACGTTGAGGCGCTGACCAGAGGTATTGCGTTGTCAACAATGATTTTCACGTTGCCCAATAACAGCGTCGTCAATTCAGCGATTACCGCTGCTGGCTCCACGCATAAAAAATCATACTTCTTGATGTTCTTAACGGTGCCGGTTATGTCGTTGGTTTCAATGATTATCTTACTGCTACTGTTTAAAATTATGGGATATATGTGATACCGTGCACGGCGGCACCCCATGTGCTCCGCCTGCGTTGCTGCATTTTTGAGGAGGTTTGTATGAATCGTGAAAATGTAAAAAAAATCGGCATTATTGGTACCGGAATGATTGGAACAAGTGTTGCTGTTTTGACGACCAGCCACGGATTTGATACCGTCGTTCTTGCAGTGAATGAGGAACTCCGTCAGACAAGCGAAAAGCAATACGATAAATATCTTGACGATTTAAAAGATCAGGCATGTATCAACGAGGGACAGATTGCTTATTGCAAACAGCAGCTATCATATTCGTTGGAGTACAGTGCGCTTGCGGCGTGCGATGTCATATTTGAGGCGGTCGTCGAAAAGGTAGACGTCAAGCATGAGGTACTCCAAAAAATAGAAGCATCGTGTCCAAATGTTCGCGCAATCTGTTCGGTGTCTTCTGCGTTAGAAGTGGATGTTATGGCAGAAAAGATGACAAAGTATAAAGACCGTCTGGTGGTAACACATCCATTTTTCCCGCCACATCTGGTACCGTATTTTGAAATTGCAGGCGGAAGCGCTACAGATGAGTCGGTCAAGACGTTTGCCAAAACATTGCTTGAAGATTTGGATCGAAAGCCGGTCATTATGAAAAAAAGCGCACCAGGCTTTATCGGTAATCGATTGCAGTTTGCGCTGTGGCGTGAAGCGGTTAACATTGTGGAGCAAGGCATCGCGCGTCCGGAAGATGTAGATACCTGTTTGCTGTACAGCTTTTGTCCGCGTTATTCTCATATCGGCCTGTTTGAGCACATGGACAATGGCGGTCTGGATTTGAACTACAATGTGAGCAAGACGATTTTTCCGACGCTCTCAAATGAGACCGGTGTTCCGGCATTGGTCAGTAGGCTGGTAGAAGAAAGTAATCTGGGCGTCAAAACGGGGAAAGGTGTGTATGACTGGAGCCAAAAGGATATGACGGATTTTAAACAGCGTGTCGGTGCCCCATATTGGAAATTTTTCAACTGGGAAATACCGTCTGTATAAGTTGCTGCATGGACGCAGGCGCTGCATCCGCTGTCGGTCAGTTTGGGGTGAAAACGAGCTTTCGGTGTGTCACCCCATTTGACGGGAGCGCCGTGTTCGTGTAGTTGAAACGGCGTTGTTGAAAAACAGCGCCTGCACGTGCATCATCGTATGGAAAATCAAAATTGGTTCTATATACTCTGTGGTACAAGCAGATGATTTTGACACGAAAGAGAAGAAAGTTATATGAATTTTCGCGTGCGCGACTGACCGGCTAGCGACAGGCAGAGCGACTTGTGTATACGTCGCTTCGCTCTGTTTGCATGAATGAAAGTTATTTGACTCGCCGCTCGCGCGGCTGGTGCATACGCCACTTCGTGTCGTTTACTGTAAGGAAGTTATCTAACTCGTCGCTTGCGCGACTGGCGTATACGTCGCTTCGCTCTGTTTGCATGAGTAGAAATTATTTCACTCGCCGCCCACGCGGCTGGCGTATGTCCCGATGCGTGCGGCGAGATAAGGGGATATGCTCGACTGCGATATCGTATGAGAACGAGCGATCCCCCCCCCACACACACACCACCACCACACCGAACACTCTGCATCGGGAGCGTTCATTGCACGTTCTCATTTCAGTGCGTTTTGCAGCGTCGCTTCAAGTGACCGCGCGGTTTGGAACAGCTTTCGATTTTGAAACATCGTTCACGATTCAAAATTAAGAAACATTTTCCGGTGTTTAAAATGTGAGAAAACGATAGCACGTTTCGCGTAAAACCGCACACACGTTACACCTTGAACTTTTTCATCTCCGCGGCAAGATCATCGGTGCTCTTTTTGTTTTTTGCGGCGATTGTATTTATGTCCTGCACCGAGTTGTCAATTTGTACTGCTCCCACAGACATTTCGTTCATGCTGTCGGTAATGACGCGCGTTAGCTCATCGAGCCGGTGCATCTCCACTGCAACATTCTCGCCGCCCGCGAGCATCTGTGCTGAACCGTCCCGTACCTGCACCGTCACCGTGTTTATTTCCCTGATTGCTTGCAACATCTCCGTACTGCCGTGTTCTTGCTCTTGCATTGCGTTCAGTATCCGCTCCTCCTGCGCGGACAGTTCGCTCATAAGGTCGTACACATGGATAAACGTCTGTTCTGCTCCATTCCCCGCTTCTGTTATATGCCGTATCACCTGTAGCGATTCGTTTATAACACCGCCTATCTGCTTGCCCTGCATGTTCGATTCTTCCGCAAGCTTTCTGATTTCGTCGGCGACCACAGCAAAGCCTTTACCGCTTTCCCCCGCATGCGCCGCCTCGATTGCCGCATTCATCGCGAGTAAATTCGTCTGCTCCGCAATGTTCTGAATCACTTTGCTCGCCTCAAACAGCGAATCCGATTTCTCCGCGAGCTCGCTCACCGATTCGTTCGTTGTCCGTGCGCCATTCTTACCGTTTGCTGTTTGCTCGTACACTTCCTTAATCAGCAGGCTGTTTTTCCGCAGCATCGCCGTTACTGCATTTATGTTGGCTGCCATCTGCTCCACTGATGCGAGCGATTCTTCCACGCTTGCTGCTTGCGATTCGATGTTTCCGTTCAACTGCCTGATAGTGCGGATGATTTCTTCAACCGTGGCGGCTGTCTCGGTCACGCTCGCCGCTTGCGTAACGGCTTGCCGCTTTACACCGTTTATGTTGGCGTTTATTTCGTGTATCGCACTCGCCGTCTGTGTCGTATTGCTTGAGAGTTCATGCCCGATAGACTGCATGCTTTCCGTATTCGCGGCAACCGCTTTAATCAGATTGCCGATTTTTTCTATCGTCAGATTGAAGTACGACGACAGGTCGGTGATTTCATCGTTGCCCGTAACCGGCAGTCGCACCGTCAAATCGCCCTCGCCCTGCGCGATGTCTTTGAGCGCGGCAACCGTCTGCGTAATCGGACGGGTGAGCACGCGGTGTGAAACCATGCTGATGACCAGCACGAATAGAAACAGCGTCAGGATATAAATGATGAGCAATCGCGCAAAGAAAGTCAGCTGTTCCGTCCTGATTGCCGCAATAGAGAAGCCGAATTGTATATATCCGATGGTGTTGTCGGAAAAATCGATGAGCGGATAATATGCGGACACGGTGTCCTTGTCCGTATGAATGAAGGAACTTTTTCCGGCCAGCTGCTGCATGATTGTTTCGTGGTCGTTATTCTGTTCGCGGGAAAAATTACTGCCCATAGTTTTATATTCACCGGAAAGGGTGCGTACCGCAATGGCGATGTTCAAGCCGCCGTCGAGCGCTTCTGCCGGCGCCGTTGCAGCGACTTCAGCGATAAATGTATCACCGATGCCGATCCCTACTTCTACTGTTCCTGCGTGAATACCGTTCGCTGTGGTCACCGGTGTTACCACACGGAACCCTAAATCGCTGACGCCAACTTCAAGCCCTGTGATGCGTTTACGCTGCCTGTTCGCCGCTACAACGGTCGCACGGAACGAACTCAAATCGTCTCCATATTGGGCAGGCTTTTGTACGCGCAGGTACGAAAACGAATCGGGCGTATGAAAATGAAATTGCGAAATATTGTATTTTTGGTGCATCATATTCCAAAGCGGGGAAGATGCCGCCAGCAATGCCTGCCTGTCCTGCGCGGCGAACGCCTGTACAATGTCTTCGTTGTTCAGGACGAAATCCAAGAGCATAGTGCTCGTTGCGGTGTAATTGTTGATTGTGTTCACAACTATCATGTGTTTGAGGTCTGCAAGCGACTGCACCTGCTTTTTTGAAAAACTGTTTATGCTCCACCAATTATTGAAAAACAGCACCACATACAACGTCAGTACCAAAATAATGACCGGTAGCAACAATTTTCGTGTTATTGAATTTGTCCGTTTCTGTGACAGAGCGTTCTTGGGGAGCGTGGGCATAGAGGTGTGCCTCCTGGGTGTGGATAAAATTTTATAAATAAATTATAACAGATGTGCAGATATAAATCAACAAAATTGTAGTCCATACAAATACTCACAACGAACGTTGACAAAATCTGCGCGGACGACTTATAGTGATGTGAACAGTCCGTCATGCGGCATCAGGAGAGCGAAATGAAAGGAAAATTAACGATTCTGTATAGAAGTTTCTTTGACGGTAGTGCATACTACTCCGTTGCAAAAGGTGAGCATACTATCTTTGTCGTATTGCTTTTGTGTGCGGCGATTGTTTCAATTCCTTCAGTAGTGCAGACCGGCATCTCTTTTTCTGCATTTGTAAAAGATGAAGTGTATCCACTCGTGGAACAGATTCCTGACATGCGAATACAGGACGGCGTGCTATCCGTGAAAAACGATGAACGGGTGGTGCTTGAAAGCCGCACCGGAATAAAAATTGCCGTCATTGATCCTGCTCTGAGCATCTATTCAGAGCGTCGCGATAGTGACCAAATAATAGCCCTATTTAAAGACGGAATAATCAGCGTGAAAAGTACTGGCGAACTACGGATAATACCGTTCAATAAAAACATATCTTTCGATATAAATAGTGCAGTTGCAGAGCGATTTGTTCGAAAATATCCGCTGGTGCTGATACTTTTTTCTGTAGTGATTGTGGCTGGAGCGTATGTGCTGCCGCTCTTCTGGGGCGCTGTTCACGTGGTAACAGGAACGATACTGGCAAAAATAGCGGGTAGTACGATTTCAGTAAAAAGTCTGTTCGCTATAGCTGTATTGGCACACTTTCCCGGTGCTGTTCTTAAAACGGTGTTGGGACTTTTCAATGTACCGCTGCATTGGCTTGTGCGTTTTATTATTACCGTGCTCTACATAGGGTATGCGCTTTTCTATATAAAGAAGGTTTCGCAGCCTGTCAAAAATACAGATAACGGTATTCAGGAAGGGAACGCCCACTGACCGGAAAATGTGCGCTATTTTTTTACATTTTTTATGCCGGGGCTCTTGCATTTATTTCTTAAAAAGTGTATAAAGAACGTCACGCTTCTTTATAGAGCGGGCGAAAAAGTGTTTACACCGGTGGAGAAAAAGTGATTTTTCCCAACGCGTGTAATTGGCGTGCATCTGGTGTGCACGTTCCCTGTATAAAGGCAGGCAGAGGATATTTCCTCTGGTATAACCGTAAAGTTTGCCGATGTTGGCATTCAGATTATACAGCTTCGTGGTGCTATCTGTTGCCGTCGGCAACGGATGTATGACTGGTATGGCACCGCGGGTATCTGCCGGCTCGATTTTTGAGCGAATGGCTTTGCATGCCAAACCAGTTGTCAAACGCAGCGTTTGATGATGATCGGTGGTACTGGCCGGCGACGCTTTGAATTGATAAAGCGTCGGTAAGGAATGTATCGTTCTTGTCCGTAATTCATCTCGTGTCATCAAACCTGCGCGTACTGTCAGTTTTGAGTGTGTATGCGAATGCGGCGTTGTCTTTTAGGGAATGACGTATTCTGGCTTAAAGTGCATCACATATAAAAAGAATGCCGGCGCGTGAGGAAGCCGGCAAGGAGAGCATCATGGCTAAGGAAAAGTTCGAAAGAACGAAACCCCACATGAACGTTGGAACCATCGGTCACGTTGACCATGGTAAAACTACTTTGTCTGCTGCCATCACCCAATATTGTGCCAAAAAATACGGTGACAAGGCGCTCAAGTACGATGAAATCGATAACGCGCCTGAAGAAAAAGAACGCGGTATTACCATTAACACGCGGCATCTTGAGTATCAGTCCGACAAGCGCCACTATGCGCACATCGACTGTCCCGGTCATGCCGACTACATCAAAAACATGATTACCGGTGCGGCGCAGATGGACGGCTCCGTGCTGGTTGTTTCTGCTCCGGACTCGGTTATGCCGCAGACTCGCGAACACCTGTTGCTTGCCCGTCAGGTCGGTGTTCCGAAAATTATCGTATTCCTGAATAAAGTTGATCAGGTTGACGACCCTGATCTGTTGGAACTGGTCGTGGAAGAAGTCAAAGACACACTGAAGGAATACGGCTTCTCCGAAGATACGCCTATTATCAAAGGCTCCGCGTTTAAAGCGCTCAACGAAGACAGCGATCCGGCGAACACGCAGTGCATTGAAGAACTGCTGACCGCCATGGACACGTGGTTCGATGATCCAGTGCGCGATGAAGATAAGCCATTCTTGATGCCGATTGAAGACATCTTTACGATTTCCGGCCGCGGCACCGTTGTTACTGGTCGTATCGAGCGCGGCGTCGTCAATATGAACGATCCGGTAGAAATCGTCGGCATTCGCCCCACGCAGAATTCTACGGTGACGGGCATCGAAATGTTCAATAAATTGCTCGATAAAGGTATCGCAGGAGACAACGTCGGTATTTTGCTCCGCGGCATTGAAAAGAAAGAGGTGGAACGTGGACAGGTGCTTGCCAAACCGGGCTCAATCCATCCGCACACCAAATTCGAGGCGCAAATTTACGTGCTGTCAAAAGAGGAAGGCGGTCGTCATAGTCCGTTCTTTACGGGATATCGTCCGCAGTTTTATTTCCGCACAACCGACATTACAGGAACCATTGAGTTGGCGGCGGGAACCGACATGGTGAAGCCGGGCGACAACACCAAGATTATCGGAACGCTCATTCACCCGATTGCTATGGATGAAGGCTTGAAACTTGCTATCCGTGAAGGTGGTCGTACGATTGCCTCGGGTCAGGTTACTAAAATTATTGAATAGTTTTTGAGAATGGAACCTGCCGGTTGTTTCGGCGGGTTCTGTTTTCTTCCATGGTGGAGGAAAAATGGCTAACGGAAAGATTCGTGTCAAGCTGCATGCGTACGACGTGGAGCTGATCGATCAGAGTTCAAAAGCTATCGTGCAGACAGCGCAAAAGGCAGGGGCAAAGGTGTCTGGTCCCATTCCGCTGCCAACGAGGATCAATAAAGTTACGGTGTTGCGCTCTCCGCACGTCAATAAAAAATCGCGCGAGCAGTTTGAAATGCGGACGCACAAGCGACTTATCGACATCTTGAATCCAACGGCTGACGTTATGGATTCGTTGATGAAGTTGGAATTGCCTGCGGGCGTTGATGTGGAAATTAAGCAGTAACGGCTGCGTACAGAAAAACAGTACGGTCCCGCGGATCTGGGACGACGGCTGTAGGGGTTGTTCTATAAAAAAGCGGAAGACAAAGCAATTTTTAGAACAATGCAGTTAGGGAGAATATGAGCATGAAAGGCCTGATGGCACGAAAAGTAGGAATGACTCAAGTTTTTGACGAAAGCGGCAACCTGACGCCGGTTACCGTGATCCGCGTCGAACCGAATACGGTTATTGCTATGAAGACGAAAGAAAAGCACGGTTATGACGCGGTAGTTTTAGGTGTTGACGATATGAAGCCGAGTAAGGTGACCAAGCCGTATAAGGGGCAGTTTCCTGAAACAATATCACCTAAGCGGCATTTAAAAGAATTCCGTGATTTTGGCCGGGATGTCGCCGTTGGAGACGTCGTTGGGCTTGAATTATTTGATGACACGCGGTTTCTTGATGTGACGGCGATTTCAAAGGGCAAAGGATTTCAGGGTGTTATGAAGCGATGGGGATTTCACGGCGGTCCAGCCGGGCACGGTTCAAAGTTTCACCGCGAGCCGGGTGGCACCGGGCATTCCACCACGCCGGGGCATCTGTTTAAAGGTACGAAATTGCCCGGCCGTATGGGAAATAAACGCGTGACGGTTCAAAACCTTAAAATCGTGCAGATTGATTCTAATTTGAAAGTTATCTTGGTTCGCGGCGCTGTTCCCGGTAATAAGGACAGCATGCTGATTGTCAAATCTGCGGTAAAAAAATAGTGGAGCGTGAATATGGAAAAGACAGTCTATTCAATAGATGGCAAAGAACTTCGTACCGTCACGCTTGACGACAGCGTATTTGGACTTCCGGTGAACGATGGCGTCATCTATTACGCGATTACGAATGAATTGGCGAATAAGCGGGTCGGCACTGCGTGTACTAAAACGCGGAGTGAGGTACACGGCAGCAATGCAAAGCCATATAAACAGAAGGGCACCGGCAATGCGCGCCGCGGTGACAAAAAGTCTCCGTTGCTGGTAGGTGGCGGTACGGTGTTCGGGCCGAAACCGCGCGACTATAGCTATAAACTTCCCAAAAAAGAAAAGCGGCTTGCCCTGAAGACCATTTTGAGCATGCAAGCACAGAGCGACCGCTTTACGGTGATTGAAGATTTTACTGTTGAAAGCGGCAAAACAAAGGATTTGGTAAAGATTCTAAATCATTTTACGCAGGGGGAACGCACCGTCATTATATTGAAAGACGATGACGCCCTGCTGAAACGCGCCGGCCGCAATATTCCAACGGTATCGTTTCTGTCGTACAACCGGTTGCGCGCGCATGATTTGTATTACGGGCGTAAAATCATTGCGCTTGAAACGGCGGTCAAAAATCTGTCGGACTTTTATCGTGCGTTGGAAGATAAGGAGGCAGTCTGATGGTATATGAGGACGTACTGATTAAGCCGGTCATCTCTGAAAAAGCGAACTTGCTCCGCGAACAAAATAAGTATGTGTTTATTGTACATCCTGATGCGAACAAGTTTCAGATTAAAGAGGCAGTGCGCCGTCTGTTCAATGTGCATGTGGTAAAATGTACCACGATGAACATCATGGGAAAAATGAAGCGGCTGCGAGGTAAGCCGGGACGCACTGCTTCATATAAAAAAGCTATCGTGCGAGTGGCTGATGGCGAAACCATTCAGGCATTTGAAGGTATTTGATAGCGAAGGGGAATACATATGGCTCTAAAAGTATATAAGCCGATAACTCCGGGTTTGCGTGGTCGTGTTGGTTTGAAGCGCACGGAATTGACCACGGACAAACCGTTCAAAGGTTTGACGTCAGGGAAAAAAGCGCATGCCGGGCGCGACGCGAACGGGCGTATCTCTGTGCGTCACAAAGGCGGCGGGCACAAACGTCGTTACCGTGATATTGATTTTAAACGCAATAAACATGGCATTCCAGGAACGGTAAAGACGATTGAATACGATCCGAACCGCAGCGCAAATATCGCTTTGATTTTTTATGCGGATGGCGATAAACGCTATATCATCGCACCGAAAGGACTACAGGTCGGGCAGAAAATTCTGGCAGGTGAACATGCACCGCCGACAGTTGGCAACGCGCTGCCGCTCGGCGTGATTCCAGTAGGGTTCACGGTGCACAACATTGAGCTGACGCTCGGCCGCGGTGGACAGATGGTGCGCTCTGCAGGAGCGGGTGCGATGATTGTGGCCAAAGACGGTGACTATGTAACAGTGCGGCTCCCGTCAAGTGAAATGCGCCGTGTGCACTGTAAATGTTACGCCACTATCGGAGTGGTTGGCAATGAAGAGCATATGAACGTGCGCCTTGGCAAAGCGGGGCACAGCCGGTGGCTTGGACGGCGTCCGACGGTACGCGGCATGGCGATGAATCCAGTTGATCACCCGCTCGGTGGCGGTGAAGGCGCTGGCAAGGGCCGCAATCCGGTAACACCGTGGGGGCAGCCGTGCAAAGGCTACAAGACGCGCAATAAACGCAAGACGTCGAGCCGCTTTATTGTCTCGCGTCGTCATAAATAGGTGCAGAGGAGAGAGTTGTGTCAAGATCTGTTAAAAAAGGACCGTTCGTGGAAAAGTCGCTGTACAAAAAAGTTTTAGCGATGAACAAAGAGTCTGACAGGAAGATGATAAAAACGTATTCCCGCTGCTCGACGATTATTCCTGAAATGGTCGGTAACACGATTTCTGTCTATAACGGTAAATCTTGGATTCCGGTGTATATCACTGAAAACCTTGTTGGACATAAGCTCGGCGAGTTTTCTCCGACTCGTGTGTTCCGTGGACACGCCGGTTCGGATAAGACGGCGAACAAAAAATAGAGGTGATAGGTTATGGATCAAAAAACAGGATACAGTGCCGTTTCAAAATTTCTTATTGCATCTCCTACAAAGGTTCGCCCGGTTGCACACGTGGTAAATCAGAAAAGCTGCTCTGCGGCGAGCGCAATTTTGGCGCATATGCCGCAAAAAGGCGCGCGACTTATCAGTGCAACGCTTAAGTCGGCAGTGGCAAACGCGCTTTATGCAAACAACAAGCTTGATGAAGACATGCTGTATATTAAAGAGATTCGCATCGATGAAGGGCCGCGGCTCAAGCGTGTGTGGTTTCGCGGACGCGGTCGTGCTGACCGTCAGTTGAAGCGCATGTGTCACATTACGGTCGTCGTGGACGAAAAGGCGGGTAAATAACGATGGGACAGAAAGTTAATCCGATTGGTTTGCGTCTGGGTATAAACAAAACATGGCAGTCGCGCTGGTATGCATCTCCGCGGACGTATGCGGATTTGGTACTTGAGGATTTGAAAATCCGAAAGATGGTAACCGGTCTTCCAGAGTGTAAAAATGCGGATATCGCGGAGATAGAAATTATCCGTCATCCACAACGCGTTACGATTGTCATCCATACGGCGCGTCCGGGCGTGATTATCGGGGTAAAAGGTGCTACGATTGAAAAAATCAGCGCCGATATCCAGAGCAAGCTGACGAATAAGGTACAGATTAAGATTAAGGAAATTAAACGCGCTGATTTGAATGCCAATCTCATTGCGCAGAATGTTGGCCGGCAACTTGCAGGACGCGGTTCGTACCGCAAAGCGCTGAAACAAGCGGTTAACAACGCGATGCGTGCCGGAGCGCAGGGCATTAAAATCCGTTTGTCCGGGCGACTTGGCGGCGCGGACATGAAGCGTTCGGAAGAGCACAAAGAAGGGCGTGTTCCGCTGCACACGTTACGTGCCGACATCGATTACGGTACGCATGAGGCACAGACCACTTACGGAAAAATCGGGGTGAAGGTGTGGGTATACAACGGTATGAACTATGGCAATGAACACCCTGATGATGCTACCCGTTCTGTGCGGAAGCCGCGCCGTGAACGTACTCCTCAAGGAGAGAGAACGATGGACGCTGCAAAATCGACAAGGAGTTAATGTATGCCTTTGAGTCCAAAACGAGTTAAATACCGCAAGGTACAGCGCGGAAGAGAAAAAGGAAACGCGACGCGTGGCAATTATATAGACTTTGGTGAAATCGCGTTAGTGGCACTTGAGCCTACGTGGCTAAATGCACGCGTTATAGAGGCGTGTCGTGTGGTTATCAACCGGCAGCTGAGCCGCAAAGGCGATGTGTGGATCCGAGTGTTCCCCGACAAACCGGTCTCTAAAAAGCCGGCGGAAGTCCGCATGGGAAAAGGGAAAGGCGCGCCTGAATTTTGGGCGGCGGTTGTTAAGCCGGGGAATATCCTGTTTGAAATTGGCGGTATTGACCTCAAGCTGGCACATCGTGCGCTTGAACTCGCACAGAGCAAATTGCCAATCCTGACAAAAATTGCCTATAAGCCGACGCAGGATTAAGGAGAATTGGCATGGCAGGAAAGAAGATAAAGGACAGTGAATTGTCGTACGCCGAATTGGTGGCCAAGCGTGATGATTTGAAACGAAAATACATGGATCTCCGTTTTCGGATGGTGATCTCTCATGTAGATAATCCGTTGGAAAAACGTACTATGCGTCGCGAAATTGCCCGTTTGAATACGTTTATTCATCAGAAAGAACTCGCTGAAAAAGCGAAGCCCTCTGGCGAAGTACAAAAGTAGGAGCTGAACGATGGAAGAAAATACTGTTCAGGCCGCACGGAAGCCGCATAAGCGTTCTTTTGTCGGAATCGTTACGAGTGATAAAATGGAAAAGACTATTGTTGTCACTGTTTCTACGAAGAAGATGGACCGGCTGTATAAAAAATATGTAACGCGGACAAAGAAGTATCACGCGCACGATGAAGAGAACAGTGCCCATATGGGGGATACGGTACGAATTATAGAAAGCCGGCCGTTGAGCAAAACAAAACAGTGGCGGCTGGTCGAGATTGTTGAGCGGGCGAAATAGCGCGGGGAGGATGCAGTATGATTCAGATGCAGACAAATCTGACCGTAGCCGATAACTCAGGTGCAAAGGTCGTCCAGTGTATCAAAGTACTCGGCGGTACGCATCGGCGGTATGCACGTATCGGTGACGTGATTGTGGTGGCGGTAAAAGATGCCATCCCGACATCTACTATAAAAAAGGGTTCCGTTGAAAAGGCAGTCATCGTGCGGCAGGCAAAAGAGTATCGCCGTCCCGACGGCACATACATCCGGTTTGATGACAATGCGTGCGTTATTATCGACGATAACAAGAATCCCAAAGGCAAACGGGTGTTTGGTCCGGTGGCTCGTGAGCTGCGTGATATGGATTATATGAAGATTATCTCGTTAGCGCCGGAAGTGCTATAGAGGAGTAAGGCATGCAGAAGAAGTTTAGAATAAAACGGGATGATACCGTGCAAGTGCTTACCGGAAAAGACAGAGGCAAGCGTGGAACAGTTGTGCGCATTGTGCCAAAAAAAGATGCGGTGATCGTCTCCGGCGTCAATATTGTTAAAAAGGCGATGAAGCGGCGGAGTGAGCAGGAACAGGGGGGCATCGCTGAAATAGAGGCACCGATTCACGTTTCAAATGTCGGCATCGTGTGTAAAAAATGCGGACGCCCCGTAAAGATTGGATATAAAATTGACGGCGATAAAAAAATACGTATCTGCCGTAGATGTGGAGAAGCGCTGTAATGGAAAATTACGTACCTCGGCTGAAAAAAGTCTACAGAGAAACCATCGCTCCTGAATTGACAAAGGAGTTTGGCTATACAACACCGATGCAGGTACCGCAGCTCAAAAAGATTGTGGTGAGCATGGGCGTTGGCGAAGCGTTGACGAACAAAAAGCTTCTTGACGCCGCCGTTTCGGAGTTGACGCAGATTACCGGCCAGCATGCCGTTAAGACAAAGGCAAAAAAGAGCATCGCTAATTTCAAGCTTCGGGAAGGAAATGAAATCGGTGCAATGGTAACGTTGCGCGGTGCCATGATGTATGAGTTTTTGGACCGGCTTATCAATGTAGCATTGCCTCGCGTGAAAGATTTTCGTGGTATCAAATCAACGGGATTTGACGGGCACGGCAATTTTTCTCTTGGCATTACGGAACAGATTATTTTTCCGGAAATCGATTTTGATAAAATCACCCAGATAGCCGGTATGAACATTGCAATCGTGACGAGTGCAAAAACTGACAAAGAAGCGTATGCTTTGCTTGCCAAGTTCAATATGCCGTTTAGGAAGCAGTAGCGAGGAAGTCCATGGCTAAAAAATCAATGATCATTAAAGCTGCCCGCAAACAGAAATATCCGACGCGTGAATACAATCGTTGTCAGATTTGCGGGCGTCCGCGTGGATATTTACGGAAGTTCAAAATGTGCCGCTGTTGCTTCCGTAAATTGGCAAGTGAAGGTCTGTTGCCGGGCGTCACCAAATCAAGTTGGTAACAGGAGGGAGAGACAATGAGTGTATCAGATCCTGTAGCAGATATGCTGACGAAAGTCCGTAATGCGGTTGCCGTCCGTCACGAAAAGGTCGATATCCCTGCATCAAAACTGAAGCTGGAAATCATAAAGATTTTAAAGACGGAAGGCTACATAAAGAACTTTAAGAAAGTTCAAGAAGGTGGAAAAAATATTATCCGCATTTTCTTGAAATATGACGATCAGAACAATTCGGTGATTCACGGGTTAAAGCGTATTTCAACGCCGGGACGTCGCGTCTATTCCGGATTCAAAGAGCTGCCGCGTGTGTATAACGGCTACGGTACGATTATCGTTTCAACGTCCGCGGGCGTAACGACTGGCAAAAAGGCAACTGAAAAAATGGTCGGTGGCGAATTGCTCTGTAGCGTGTGGTAAGGAGAACGGCATGTCGAAATTGGGAAAGCTTCCGGTTGCCCTTCCTGCGGGTGTCACGGCAACGGTGGCCGAGAGCGTGATTACAGTAAAAGGGCCAAAGGGCGAACTGTCGCAGCGTTACAACAGCACGACGATTGAGGTAAAGATTGAAAACGATGCGGTGACGGTGAAACCGATCGTTGCGTCCAAACAGGCGAATGCAGACCACGGACTGTATCGCAGTCTCATCAATAATATGGTGACGGGTGTATCCGCTGGATTTTCAAAATCGCTGATTATTACGGGCGTCGGTTATCGTGCTGAAGTGAAGGGAAATGAGCTCGTTATGAATTTGGGCTATTCCAATGATTTTATTGCTCTCATTCCTGATGGCTTGACGGTGACTGCCGACGCAAACGGCAAGGTAACTGTAAGCGGCAACGATAAGCAGCGAGTCGGTCAATTCTGTGCCGAGATTCGCAGTCTCCGTAAGCCTGAACCGTATAAGGGCAAAGGGATTCGCTACGAAACTGAAGTTATTAGGCGCAAAGTCGGCAAGACTGGCGTAAAATAAGGGGATGCGCATATGATTAAGAAGATGAGCAACAAGCAACGAAAACGGCTGCATCGGAAAATTCACATCCGGAAACGGGTGTACGGCACAGCAGTTCGTCCGCGTTTGACGGTGACCCGGAGTAATCGGCACTTGTATATGCAGGCAATCAATGATGATGAAGGAAAGACGCTTGCTGCAATCTCTACGCTCGAAAAGGAATATGCGGATATGCGGCCGACCGTTATAAACGCTGAAAAGCTGGGAGAAGCGTTTGGTGCGCGCTTGAAAGACCGTAATATTACGACTGTCGTCTTTGACAGAAATGGCTATTTATACCACGGCGTCGTCAAGGCGCTCGCGGACGGAACCCGCAAAGCTGGAATTGAGTTTTAGGAGCCAGTATGGAAGAACAGAAAACGACTGATAATGAGATAGCAGAAAAAACAACTGTTACCGTGGATGCCAAAGCAACAGAATCGCGGTTTGAAGGGCGGGCTCCGCGCGAGCGTCGGGGTGGACGTGAAAATCGCGGACGGGAGCGTGACGATGATTTTGTTGAGAAACTCGTTGAATTGAACCGTACGGCAAAAGTGGTAAAAGGCGGCCGCCGTTTTTCGTTTGCAGCGCTGACCGTTGTGGGAGACAAAAAAGGGCATGTCGGTTTTGGGTTCGGTAAGGCGAACGATGTTACCGAGGCCATCAGAAAAAGCATTGATCGGGCAAAACGCAATCTGGTGACGCTTCCGATGATTCACGGTACGGTGCCGCACGATATGATCGGCAACTATAAAAGCTCTTCGGTCATGCTCAAGCCGGCTCGCCCCGGTACGGGCATTATCGCCGGCGGCGCGGTCCGTGCAATTATGGATGCGGCCGGTGCAACCGATATTATTTCGAAATCGCTCGGTTCTCGAACGAATGTCAACGTTGTTCGTGCAACGTTTGATGCAATTGCGCACATCCTCGATGCGAAAGCGATTGCACAGGCGCGCGGTAAAACGCTGAATGAGTTGTGGGGGTAATCAATGGCGGGCAAACTGAAGATTACGCTGAAAAAAAGTACGATTCGGCAAAAGCAAGACGTAAAGGCGACAGTGCGCAGTTTAGGGCTCCGAAAGCTCAATTCTTGCGTTGAACAGGAAGATACACCGTCTATTCGCGGTATGTGCCGGCGTGTTGCTCACGTCATCAAGGTTGAAGAGGTATAACGATGTCAGACTATAATCCGGTGCTTATTGCGCCAACAGGCGCAAATAGAAAGCGTAAGCGTGTCGGTCGCGGCTCATCATCCGGGTTGGGAACGACCGCGGGACGCGGTAACAAAGGGCAGCAGTCTCGTTCGGGGAAGCGGTTGCCGTATGTTGGATTTGAAGGCGGGCAGATGCCGCTCTATCGCCGCATTGCACAGCGCGGATTTTCCAATGCCGTCTTTAAAAAGCAGTATGAATGTGTGAATGTCGGTGATGTGGCAGCCAAATTTGCAGACGGGGAAACCGTCAATCGGGAGACGCTTGCAGCCAAAGGATTTTTTTCTAAAAAATCTAAAGCGCTCGTAAAAATACTGGGCAATGGAGACGTCTCCCAGAAATTGACGGTGCAGGTCGATAAAATTTCTGCGTCGGCAAAGGAAAAAATTGAAAAAGCCGGCGGCGTCGTAACGGTCACCGAAGAAAAGAAACAGTAATCGCGGAGTAGACGATGGCAGGCAAGCACATTGCACATATGTTGAGAATCAAAGAGCTACGCGATCGATTGCTGTTTACATTTTTGGTTCTTATTGTTTTTCGATTAGGGAGTGTCATCACCATACCCGGCGTTAATCCGTCTGTGCTTTTTGCGCATTTTGAGGAGCTTGCCCGGCAGAACAGCAATTCTTTTGCGAGTTATATGGACTTTTTTGTGGGGGGTGCCTTTTCGAATTTCTCTGTTTTTATGCTTGGTGTTATGCCGTATATCTCTGCGCAGATCATCATGCAGCTGGCGATTATTATCTTTCCGACGCTAAAGCGCGCGGTTGAAGAAGAAGGCGGCAGACAGAAAATGGCATCGTGGACACGGATGGGAACCGTTGCCGTCTGTCTGATCCAGTCGTTCGCCGTTACGTGGTATGCGAGCAGCGTTCCGGGTTGTATTGTTCTTTCCAATATGTGGGCGTTCCGCGCGTTAGCCGTGCTGACAGTGACGACGGGGTCCATGATAACGGTCTGGTTGGGAGACCAGATTTCGTCCCACGGGATCGGGAACGGCATCTCTATGATTATCTTTGCCGGCATTGTGGCTCGCTGGCCGGGCGCAATCGCCAAGTTGGCGGAACGGATGAAAAGCGGCGACGTTCAGTTGCTGTCTGTCATTATCATGTTTTTGATGTTTTTAGGCATTATCGCCGTGGTGGTGTTTGAGGAAGCGGGCGAGCGAAAAATTCCGGTACATTATGCTAAACGCGTGGTCGGACGGAAAATGTATGGCGGTCAAAACACCTACATTCCGTTCAAGGTAAATCCGTCGAGCGTTATTCCGCTTATCTTTGCCTCATCGCTGTTGACGCTTCCCTTGCAGTTGATTTCAATGTTCGCTCGCGACGGGCAAGGCGCAACATGGGTGACGCGGCTTTCTGCTATTTTAGTGCCGCACGGTTGGGTGTACAACGTTGTGCTGGTGATTTTAATTGTATTCTTTGCGTATTTTTACACACAGGTTACTTTAAATCCGACAGAGATCGCAAAAAACATCAGGGAAAACGGCGGTTCTATTCCCGGTGTCCGAACAGATAGGACAGAAGAATATCTACAGAAAATATTGAATCGGCTTGTATTGCCGGGTGCATTGTTTTTGGCAGCGATAGCGGTGCTGCCAACTATTATAGAAAACCTGTTCAATTTTCCACAGAGTGTTTCAATGCTTATGGGCGGAACGTCAATTATCATCGTTGTGGGTGTTGCCCGGGATACAATGAGTCAGATTGAAGCTCTGCTTCGCATGCATCATCACGATGGATTGGGGAGCAAAGGGAGAAGTCGGTCGCGGAGTCTGTAGGATTTTGCGGTTAACCAGTAGCAGAAGACACGGGAATTGTGATATAGTATATACCATTGTATGCTACAATACGCTGAATTGCAACTCAGTGTGAGTACCACGATTCGGCGGATTTTTTCAGAGGAGAAACGGGTATGAAAGTGCGTACCAGCGTCAAGCCGATCTGTGACAAATGCAAGGTGATCAAACGTGCAGGAATCATCCGCATTATTTGTTCAAATCCGAAGCATAAACAGCGGCAAGGATAAGAGAGGAGAGGTGCATGGCTCGTATTGAAGGGGTCGATATCCCAAATAAACACATCTGCATCGCATTGACGTATATCTATGGCATTGGTCGGCCGTCGGCGCGTGCCATCTGCGAACAGGCAAAGGTGGCGGAAACAAAACGTGCGAATGATTTAACCGAAGAAGAGTTAGCACGGATCCGCGATGTGATTGACAAAAATTACAAGGTGGAAGGGCGGCTCCGAACGGAAGTCGGTTTGAATTTGAAGCGACTTATGGACATCGGCTGTTACCGTGGATTGCGTCATCGCAAAGGGCTGCCGGTTCGCGGTCAGCGGACACGTACTAATGCGCGCACGCGTAAAGGTAAGAAAAAGACTGTTGCAAACAAGAAGAAAGCATAAGAGGTAAACTGTGGCTACTGCAAAGAAGACAAAACGAAAGGAAAAGAAGAACGTCTATGAGGGAAATGTGTACATTCAGGCGACGTTCAACAATACTATCGTTACCGTCACTGATCTGAAGGGCAAT
>JAFUFE010000113.1 GCA_017470085.1 Treponema sp. | reverse complement strand
GCGAGGAGGCACGTGCCGCAGCGCCATATTCCCCTTCGTTCAGCATCGGATGCTGAGAACCGACATAAAACTGAGAAGCGTGCTCTTCGCGGGGGAGCTCTTCATCAGGAAGCGTAATATCAACCGCAGCGCCAACCGTCCGCACGGGCGCGCCCCCGTCAGTTTCAACGGCATCACCCCCCTCCGAGGCATCTGCTATGAACCTTGCAAACACAAACCGAATGGCAATGCCGAGCATACCAAATGCACCGGCAGCGATAACGGCGCGCAAAAGCACCACGCCGAATGGAACGGATGAAAAAAGCCCGATACCAAAAGAAAGCACGAACCCTGCCACCGCGCTCCATGCAACCATCCGATTTTTTTTCACCCAAATTTCCCCCTCACGGTTTTCTGTGCCACTCCGGCGTGACATCGCTCAATTATCAGCATAGTATACTGTATCTTTCAAGAAAAATACAGCATCACTTTTTCTTTCCCAAAAACTTGCGCAAAAAATTCGTTACGCCCGCATCCTCACGCACGTCGGTTTTTTCAATTCGCCCGACGATATGTTTGATACATATAGCGGGCTTTGACGACTGACTGATGGCAATGAACGGCTTTTGACGGATCACCGATACTTGTACCACCGGATCGTCGTACACAAATCCAATGTAGTCTACCTTATAATTTAAAAACTGTCCAACAATCGTGATGATGCGGTCAGCGATGCGCTTACCTTCTTCCGCAGAATGCACCCGGTTAACGAGCAGCTTCAAATTGATCGGCCGGTCTACGATTTCTGTCGTAATGATTTTGATAATGCCGTATGCATCCGTAATCGCAGTCGGTTCCGGTGTGGTAACGATATACGCTTCATCGGCAGCGGCAATAAACTGCAAAACATTGTCCGCAATCCCCGCACCGGTATCGATGATGATAATGTCCGCATTTCCGAGAGCGGCGAATTCCTTGGTAAAGGCCTCAAGTTCCTCCGTACTCAAGTTGGCAATTTTTGAGAAACCGTTCGCACCGGCTATAAACTTAATGTCGTATTCCGTATCAAGGATGATTTCCTTCATCGTCTTTTTCTTATTGACCACGTGCATAAGATTGTATGTCGGCACGACATTGAGCAGGATGTTCACGTTCGCCATGCCAAGGTCGCCGTCAATCAAAATGACTTTCTTTCCGAGCCGCGCGTAGGCAATCGCCATGTTGACAGAAATGCTCGTCTTACCGACCCCCCCCTTGCCGCTCGTTATCGCGATAATCCGCGTTTTGTGGCTGCCGCGCTCCACTGCGGGTGCCGTTGTCGGAAACTGTTCCGTCCCCTTCATCAATTCACGAAGTTCTTCCGCCTGTTCTTCCATTACCGTTCTCCAAACACGTCTTCTATGTGGATTCTGTCAATCGTAAAGCCCTGCAACCGGATCAAAAAATAAATCACCGTTGCACGTTCCAAATTGCGCGCGGCGTTTTGCCCGTCACAGATGTATGAAACGGATTTATGTTTTTCATACAAAGTGCTGATAACGTTCCCCAGCCGGTCTGTCTCATCACACTTGGTCACAATTACCGACTGATAGCCGAATGGCTCGTAATTCTGCATGATTTTTTCAAGGTCGCGCGCTTTTGTCGGCGCAGACAGCGCAAGGTACACGTCAGGATTAAGCGCAGGCACTTCGAGCACGGCTTTCATCTTACCGATGTTGGTAGAATCGTTCGGACTGTAACCGCCGGTGTCGATGTAGATGCTGTCGACATGATCTTTGTGCTCTTCATAAATCTGTCGTACGTCTTGAGCAGTCTCAGCTTTCTGCACACCGATTTTTAAGATGCCGCCGTATTTTGACAGCTGATCGATTGCGCCGACGCGCATGCTGTCTATGGTCATGATGCACATATCGGGCGTATGGTTTTTATCCCGCATCGTTTCAATCTTTTCTTTTGCTGCGAGCTTTGCAATCGTCGTCGTCTTTCCCACACCGGTTGGGCCAACGATGACTACGACGTGCGGCGGGCGGAACGTTTTTTCCGGAGTGATTGATATCGTCTCTCCGATCCAGTCAACCACTTTCCGCTCCACCGCGGTAAAATCATCAAGCGCGTCGAGCGAAAACGTCGCTCTGATGCGTTCAGTCATCATCGTGATGTAGGAAAAAGAAAATTCATTCTGGGCGAGCAGTTCTTCAATTTTCCGTATCGTTTCATGCATCCCCCCCTGTGTGACGGAGAGAGACTGCAACTGCTTCGTAATGGCGGTTTCGATTTCCGTCATCTTTTCGGAAATAGTCTTTGCCACCTGCGAGGAAAGCGCTACCGAATCCGAATGATTTTTTAAAATGGCGTTTTTATTGCGCTCAAACTCGTCGGCCACCTGCGGCGGAACGCGCGGCAACGACGGACGGACATCAGACGAAATATCCCGATTTTTCAACTCGTACGTCACTTCAAAAACCTCGCGCTGCCCGATGCCAAAAAATCCCCCCTCAAGCATCTGTCGCCGGTCAAGAATCGTGTAGTTGGTGCCGTACTTTTCGTACAGCTGTAGCCGGCAGTCCTCATAGCTTTTGCCGGTAACTTTTCGCGTCTGCCCCCGAAATTCTTCCCTCATGATGCGATTTTACCTTCACTTTCGTCCACAATTTCACCGAGCACTTCGATGCTGAGCCCCGTCCCTGCAGCGAGCACTTCGCGCTCCGATATAACGACGATACCCGGCTGCTCACGTTCCGTCGAAACTTTTGCCAAGAGCCGCACCGTGCTCGGGCACAGGATAATCGGCTGGTAGCCTAAACTGCTCACCCGCGCGAATGCATCGCTCACGCTCCGTATCCAGCGGCGGTGGTCCACCGGATCAAGCCCCGCGTACGGCCGGGAACCGTCAGTGGGCACAATCTGATGCGCAAGCAGCAACTCCGAAAAACTCTGAGAAAGATTCATAACACGCAGCTTGTGGTCAGCATCAACATACTGCATACAGATCTGTAGCCCGAGCGCTTCGCGCACTTTTTCTGCGAGCGTCCACGTGTCGTGCGTAATCGCTCCGTAATTTGCGAGCGTCTCAAGGATGATCACCATGTTGCGTATCGATACCTGTTCACGGAGCAGCGCTTGCAGCACTTTTTCAATATCCCCGTAACTGAACTTGACTTTGTCGCCGTTCATCACTTCTTCCACGACAATCGGGTTCGTCTCTTTCACCTTGTTGATGATCGACGCCACCTCCTGCCGGCCGAGGATATCAGCTGCGTGCATACGGATAATCTGCGTTAGGTGCGTTGCAACGATAGTCGGCGGATCCACCACCGCATAACCCGCCTGTTCAGCTTCCGTGCGCCGCGATTCCGGCACCCAGATAGCCGGCATGCCGAACGCTGGGTCCTTCGTTTTTTCGCCTTCAATCTCCTGCGTGACGTTTCCTGCGTTCATGCACATATAGTAGCCGAGCCGAATCCTACTTCTGCCTGCCTCAATGCCGCGGATTTTAAAACAGTATTCGTTCGGCTCAAGCGTCATGTTGTCTACAATGCGGATACGCGGCACGACGAGTCCCATGTCGAGCGCAGCTTCTCGGCGGATGCGCGTTACGCGCTCAAGCAACTCCGCGCCTTTTTCGTTGTCAACAAGCGGGATGAGCGCATAGCCGAGCTCAAGCAACAGCGGATCGAGGGGGGCAACAGAATCGTCATCGACAGGACTCGCCCCTTTCTTTGTCTGTGCACCGGCGGCCGCGTCAGCAGTTCGTTTCAGCTTTTCTGCACGCTGCGTTTGCGACAGACGGATACCGAAATAGAGCAAGAGCGCACCGAGCGGCACGAGCAAAAACTGCGTGTTCACACGGAGCAGCACCCCGATGACGATGAGCGCCGCACCGACTATTTGGTACACTGAACCGTCCACTGAAAAGTTGCGGCGCAGCTCCGCATC
>JAFUFE010000112.1 GCA_017470085.1 Treponema sp. | reverse complement strand
TATCGCCGGTTTTGTATACAGCCTCGTCATCTTTTTTTACTTGGGTTTCATCATATGTATACGTTTCAGTCGTTATCATTGTTGTATTGTTGTGAGTGTCAATCTTTTGGAGCACGAGTGTCTTCCCAGTGCCATCAAATTGCCACGAATGCAGCACTGCATCGTTACCCGTTTTAGACTGCATTCCGTTGCTTTTGGTTTCATACCAAATAGTAGCGCTCTGGCGCATATAATACGTCTTTCCTGCTACGCCATCAAGAAATGGATGTGACGGTGGTGCTCCTACGTCCTCCAATGAAAAATACGGCGATCGACCGGACGTGTGTGTATTTTCGTGTTGTGCAATTTCGCGCTGCATGTCGTGCACCTGCGGAAAATATTTTGTCCGGCCGGTGTGTTCGTTGCCCATTTCTCTGCAATACTCTTCGTAGAGCACCACTGTGCCGTCTCCTTTGATAAATCCAATCGGGTCATACTGATAGAACGCCAGTTTTTCTCCCCGTGTCTTTCCTGCGGGAGCCGCGTATGCATCAAGCGCTTCAAAACTGGTGGGCACTGGGTTTCCCGCTACGGATGACGTGTTGGTGATTGTGCCGTACGCAAATATAAATTTTGAATACGAGTCTACAGCAATTAAGTGCTGATCAAGTGCAACGATAGCAGCGGTTCCCTTTATGCGGTAAAAATAAAAACGTGCCATTCTACCGTCAGCTGCATTATACGGTGCACTTGGCTTTATGAGCGGATTTTTGCCATCGTAACGGTATACCGTTGTATCAGAGATGTCATACCCTTGTGCTTTGTTTTCTCCATTAGGCGATTTTGATAATTTTTCGTTTTTTTCTCTGTTACCATCAGTCCATGGATTGTGGTCTGCGTCCTGTTTAAACTGATACGTGGGGACAGTGTGCTCGTCAAAATTGACACAAAAAAACCAGTCTTTGATTTTTGTGCCGTCAAACTTATAGGCACTGCTGTTCCACACGCCTATTTTGAATGGATCGGTTGCTTCGTTCGGTGCAGAGATTTCAGGCACGTCTTCCCTTTCAATCGTTGATGGCGGACGTGCTTGTTTTGTATTTATGTGCTGATAATAATATTGGCGAGGGTGTATCATGTCCATGCATGAAATAATCGGCAGGATAAGCGCCACTAGAGTAAAAATCGCTATAGCTAATCTTTTCATGCTGTTTCTCCATTTGGAACTGAGCGGATAGATACGTTCTATTTCTGATCTTCTACCGCACGCCGTCTGTTCATGGGTGTAGCTTTAATAAATTATATATAACTATAGCGCTGCAAGAAGCACTTGCAAGTTATGTGTGTCGTTTTTTTATGTATAAATTTGAATCAAACTTATGATTAAAAGGTATGTACTACAATGATGTCTCTCGTTTGCGACTTGTCAAGTGAGAGTACTATTTCCTGCGTGTAGGATTCATAAAAAGAAATTTGATATGCTTGGGTAGCCATGTCTGAAGATTGACTGGATGACCAATACGAATGGCTTGGCAGTGTGCTGATGTGCGTGCTGGGGTCAGTGTTACAGTCATGCAGTATATAAAATGTACGTCGTATACGATCGCGAAACTGATAAATCTCGTACAATTCGTTGAGGCTCGGAATGAACCAGCCTGTCTCGTACGGTGTGCCTTCTAAAGACGGAAACACACCGCTGGTAGTCCCGTACGTTTCCGCGTATCGAAACACAGGGCAATGGGTGAGTGCGTCATCTTTGGGGGCTGCACTACCGTTGCTTTTATAATAGTCTACTAGATAGGAAAAGTTTTCTTTGCCAGTATTACGATGAGCCATGGTGCCTCGTTGCGCTGGAATGTCGGCGGCGTATGCTAGTGTGCCACTCGTTGCCCAGGCTGCAGTTGTCCCCGATGCAGTGGATACTTTAATACCAATGCCGACCGGCCGCCCATTTTGTATAAAGCCTACCACAGCGATCGGCTCCGCTGTAGCTGCGGCGAGCGTTGTAGGGGTAATGGTGTCTGCTGCAATTCGTGAGCCGTCTTTCAAAATAAGGTCGCCTGGTTGCCATGCGGCGGATTTTTCCACTTCAATGATGCGGTACTCAATCGACTGCTTGCATGATGTAAATGGTGCCAGTACCCAAAATGCACAAAGTAAAAACTGCCAGCGCACATGAGGCGCACGCAAAGTTGCTGCAAATCTCCCGGTGCCGTGGCAACTGGTGGCAGATAGGTGTATTTTTTTACAGGTATTGGAAATTATTTTCATAGAAGCATGTCCTCCTGATGAGCTGTAGTGCGCTTGTGCTGTGAAAAATGCTATTAGTGCGATGCTGTACCAGTGTGCCCCGCAGCTGCCAGGCATGTTTACACGCGGTGCTCTGGAAACGATGCATGCAGTCCACTAAAATATAACGCAGTTTTTATAAAAAATCAACAAAAAGTATGTATATTTATTAGTTTTTGTATGTTTTAGCAAGATAGAGTGGGTATCCGGATTTTTTATTTACGCAAAAACTATTAGCCGTGCATCGCCATATAGGAAAGAGAGAGAGCAGCATAACCGCTGTCGCCACCAGGAGCCACTACAGCCTACAAAGACAAAGGGAAGATTGCGGAAATTTTGGGAATGAAAGTAACTGCTCTCAATATAGATTATTCTCAATAAAAGGCACCGCGAAAACGCGCTTTTGTGATTTTTCGCAGTTGTGGGATTTAAAATTGTAAGTCGCTTAAATAGCACCACTTGCAACATCGTTGTTTAAAAACTCGGGAAAGTGCAAC
>JAFUFE010000111.1 GCA_017470085.1 Treponema sp. | reverse complement strand
GGAGTAGCGGAACAGACAGCGTGTGTTTCCGTAATAATGTGGCTGCACCGGTGCAGTGCATTTTCAAAGTAGCCGTGGCTTTCCGGTATCGTGTGGTACGGCCGGCGGCTATACTGACACTGTATGCAAATAATGGTAGAGACAACAGGAGGAAAAAGACATGATGATTAAACCGATGGTTCGAGGCAATATCTGTATCAACGCACATCCGGTGGGATGCGTCAAAGAGACGGAACGGCAGATTGCGTATATCCGTTCTCAAAAAGAAAAGCGCGGTATCAAAACCCGTGCCGAAGGCGGCAATGGGCCAGCGCTCGTACTGGTGCTCGGCTGTTCAACCGGGTACGGACTTGCGAGCCGCATTACCGCAGCATTTGAATACGGTGCCGACACAATCGGCGTGTCATTTGAAAAGGCGGCAACGGCAACAAAAGGTGGCACGCCCGGCTGGTACAACAATGCGGCGTTCGACCGTGCAGCGCACCATGCGGGACTGTATGCCGTAACGTTCAATGCAGATGCCTATGCCGATGAAACGCGGGATGCCGTTATTGAAGCAATCAAAAAAAACGGTAAGAAAGTTGACCTCGTTGTGTACAGCCTTGCCAGTCCCGTGCGCACTGATCCTGACACCAAGGTGCTGTATAAATCAGTTATCAAACCGCAGGAAAAACCGTACTCCGGTTTGACGATAGACGTAATGACCGGGAGACTCAGTGAAGCGAGTGCCGAACCGGCGACGGCAGAGGAAATCGCGGACACCGTCAAAGTTATGGGGGGGGAAGATTGGCGCCGCTGGATAACGCGCCTCCAAGCGGCCGACGTGCTGAACAGCGGCTGCTGTACGGTAGCGTATTCATACATCGGCCCTGAATTGAGCCACGCGATTTATCGCAACGGCTCAATCGGTATGGCAAAAAAAGATTTGGAACAGACTGCGCGCGATTTGGATGCACAGCTTGCGGATGCACTCGGCGGCAGCGCGTATGTGTCAGTCAACAAAGGATTGGTAACGCGTTCGAGCGCCGTTATTCCGATTATTTCACTGTATATCTCTGCGCTGTTTAAAGTGATGAAAGAACGCGGCGTGCACGAAGGCTGCATCGAGCAGATGGAACGGCTGTTCGCAGAACGCCTTTATACAAACGCGGACGGCAGCAGGGGGGAGATACCGACTGACAGCGATCATTTAATTCGCATTGACGACTGGGAAATGGATGCCGCCGTGCAGGCAGACGTTGAAAAACGTATGCAACAGGTAACGCAGGAAAATGTTGCTCTCCTCTGTGACATCGAAGGATTCAAGCACGATTTCCTTGCGATAAACGGCTTTGCGATTGCCGGCGTCGACTACAGCAAAGAGGTCGTGCGTATGGATGCGCTCGACTGATTTTTGCCGCGTCCAAAAGCGCCCGCTTAAACTAGCGCGTACATTCACGCGCGCTGTGCTTGAAGCTGTGCTGCAAACCGCTTGAAGCTTCGCCCTAGTTAACTTTGGAGACAAACATAGCGCCGTGCACACAAAAATACGCACCCAGTCAACAACGCTCGAAATCGCTGTTGTATTCGTTATTGTTTTCGGGAGCGGATTGATAGGCAAACCGTCCCTCCGCCGTTCGCTCACGCTCATTCTCCGCACACGGTGCGGAGAACTGCCGCGGCTCCGGCACGGGCTCGAATTGTATCGGCTGAAACGTATGTCGCACGCATGATTTTTAATTCGGCATCGTGTAACGCAGCAGTTCTGTTTTATCGGATGAGCAGTCAGTAAACTATTTTGACAGGAGTGTTCATGCAATTTTCAAATCCATTCGTCGTTATTTTTCTCACCGGCGTTGTTGTGTCCCGGCTTATGGGGATAACGCTTGAGATACTACAGGCACGGCACCGTGCCAAAGCCACTGCCGTGCCGAAAGAACTCGCGGACGAGTTTACGGCAGCAGAACGTACAACATCCGCAGCATATCACACTGCTCGCGCCGTTCTTTCAGAGATTGCTGCGACGGTACACGCCGTGCTCAGCATATGTTTGATGGCATGTGGGTATTACGTGTGGCTGTATACAGCAACCAGCACCTGTGATGGAATAACGGCTATTCTGCTCTGTGCGCTCGGTGCGGCAATTCCGCCTGCAGTGCTGTCGGTGCCGTTTTCTGCGGTGAGCGAATTCACTATTGAAAAGCGATTCGGCTTTTCGCACATGAGCGCGAGCATGTGGATCCGCGATCTGCTGGTATCGCTCGTGGTAAACATCGTCATCGCCGCAATACTACTGGTTGTGATGGAATTGCTTATAGAGCATACCGCACTGTGGTGGCTTATATTCGGTGCGGTGTATGTTCTGTTTTCTGTCGGGGTGTCTCTGCTGTATCCGCTGTTCATTGCGCCACTGTTCAATAAATTTACCCCCCTTGCAGATGGAGCACTCAAAACGCGTATCCTGTCGTATCTTGACCAGGCGGGATTCCACGCGGATGGTGTATTTGTGATGGATGCGTCTAAACGGAGCCGTCATTCCAACGCGTATTTTACCGGTTTTGGGAAAAGTAAACGCGTGGTGCTGTACGACACATTGATTGAGCAGTTGACTGTTGATGAAGTCGGTGCTGTTATCGCACACGAACTCGGGCATTATAAACATCATCATGTTATAAAGCGGCTGTGTGCACATGCGGTGATAGTTTTTGCCGTGCTGTTTGTTTTATCTCTGTTGGTAGTCAAGCCGTCACTCTATGCGGGATTTGGGTTTTCAGTTGCGGTCCCCGTGCCGCAGCGGGCGCTGTTTGTTGGCCTGTTTTTACTTGCGGAAATAGGAGAAAACTATTCGCTTGCGGCAAGCGTCATAGTGAATCTGTTTTCTCGTCGCGATGACTACGAAGCGGACGCGTATGCACAAGCTGTGTGCGGCACTGGCGAGTCGCTCATCTCTGCGTTGATTAAACTCAATAAGGAAAACAGGGGAGAGATTTCACCGGCACCGCTTTACAGTGCGGTGTATTATTCTCATCCGACGCTGGCGGAACGGATTACTCGGCTGCACCAGCATTGATGGTGGCCGCTCGGCGTTCGCTCCGTTTTTAATCCCCGCAGGTTTGTATATCTCGTATATAAAAAAGCCCGGATAGACCACGGCACGTTGGACGATGAGCTACCGTTGCTGCATTCCTGCTCTGGCGGGGTTTACTCATGTACAACTGCATGGCATCCGGGCAATCGGAAAGAGGGGGATTCGAACCCCCGGTGCCTTTTGGGCACGCACGCTTTCCAAGCGTGGACCTTAAACCACTCGGACATCTTTCCTTACTATTACTAAAATATAATATTCTGTTTCGGCTGTTTTTGCAAGAGCGTTCGATTGTGCTATCAGCGGTATGCCGTTTTCAATCACAGTGGTATCGTGTACTTTAATAATTAAAAAATAAAAATCATCTTTGACACAGCAATTAGCTTATGCTAATATATGATCGGTTGTTCATAGGGAAATAAAATTACGACAGGGGATAGTATGACAGTAAGCACAATCAACAATTGGTTTGAACGCATCGGGCGGTTTCAAATAAACCATCGCGGGTGGTTTCTCGCGGGAATCATCCTCATCACGCTTGCAGGATTTTTCGGCGTGCCGCATCTTGTGTTTGAAGACGACACCGAGCGCTGGCTCACGACGATGGCAGAACAAAAGGCACATAAAGAATTGTTCAAAGAGCTGTTCGGCAATCAAGATGCTGTCGGCGTGCTTGTAGAGGCGGACAATGTATTCGACCCGGAAGTGCTCGACGCGATTGAACGGTTGAGCGCGCGCCTTGAAGCAGAAGTGCCGTTTGCAGACGAGGTAACATCGCTCACACGGCTTTCTGTTTCCATGGGCGTCGAGGACGGCATACGCGTTATGAATCCGTTTGAAGACGGCATTCCCGGTAGGGGCAAACCGCTCGCAGAGATGACAGCAGAAGAGCGCGCAGAATTAGCAGAAAAAAAGGCGTTTATCATGAGTCGCGAGTCGCTCGTGAACAATATTGTTTCCGATGACGCAACAGAGACGTGGGTGATTTTGTCGCTGCTTCCGTTCGACGATGACCGCGGCGACATGTATGTTGTTGGCAATGCGGCAATCCCTATCGTTGAAGCAGATGAATTCAAAAGCGATGCCTATACATTCAAAGGCACCGGCACGTCGTATACAGAAACAGAAGAGCAAGCAGTTGTCGCAAAAGAAACCGCGCTGCGCGTCATCTCCGGTTTTATCGTGATGATTTTGTGCCTCATATTGTTTGTGCGCTCGCTGCGTGGGCTTATTGTGCCTGTCATAGCCACTATCGGTGGCATAGGCACAGTGCTCGGTTTTTCAGGCTGGCTCGGCATTTACGCAGAACCGAATCTGGCAACGCTTCCCATTTTGCTCGGAATGGCGCTCGCTGTCGGCTACGCTGTTCACTACATAAACGGATTCCGCTACGAGTTTCGCTCTGTGTCGAGCCGCAGGGAAGCAGCTATTCTTGCGGTAAAAACAACCGGCTGGCCAATTCTGTTTACCGTCATTACAACGATGGCATCGTTCGTTTCGTTTATGGGCGTAGGTATTGACGCGCTCAAATGGGTTGGCGGCATAAGTTCGTGCATTGTGTTTACCGTGTTTGTCTATGTCATTGTGCTACTGCCGATTTTGTACAGCTTTGGCAAAGATGCAGACAGTGCGGAAAACGCGCACAAGCAATTAAGAAGAGCGCGGTTTGAAAAAGTCGATTTACTGTATACGCGCTTCGGTGAAAGTGTGCTCAAGTACCGTATCGCCATTGTTGCAGCGAGCATTGTCATCGGAGCGTGTTCTATTTTCGGTCTGCTCAAAATCACGGTGAACATCGACTATATAGACATGATGGGAAATCGCATACCGTATGTTGCGCGCATCATCACCATCATGAATGCAAAACTTGGCAATCAATACAGCTATGACGTGATGATTGAATACCCCGATGAAGATGCGTTCAAAGACCCACAGATTATGCGTGCGCTCGACGACTTAGGGGCGGAGCTTGGCAAACTGCGGTCTACAAAAATTTCTGGCACAAAGCCGCGCGTTACATCAGTCACTGACATTGTAAAAGAGATGAACCGCACGCTCAATGCCGACGACAGTGCGTACTATACAATTCCCGAAGAACAAGATTACCTTGCGCAGTTGCTGTTCCTGTACGAGATTTCTGGAGGCAACAATCTTTCACAATGGGTAAGCGAAGACTACTCGACTGCGCATATTCACGTTGAAATGAAAAAGTACGATGCGAATGCAATCAATGCGGATATCATGGAAGTACAGCAGCTTGCCAAACACTATTTTCCGGGAGCGCAAACGTCATGCATCGGTGATGCCATAATCATGGCTTCGATGAATCACACGCTTGTCACCAGTGAAATAAAATCGCTCGGTGGTTCGTTTGCAATCATCTTGCTCATTTTGATAATCGCGTTTGCAAGTGTGCGGACGGGGCTTATCGGCATGGTGCCAAATGTTGCGCCGGCGCTGCTCGTGGGCGGCCTTATGGGCTTATGTAGATTTCCGCTCGACATGCTCACCATGACGATTATGCCAATGATTCTCGGCATTGCCGTTGACGACACAATCCACTTTACGAATCACGTAAAGTATGAGTTTGAACTGACGCATAATTATCACGATGCGATTATCAATTCGTTTGTAAAAATTGGGCGTTCGATGCTCGCAACAACAGTGATTTTGTGCGCCATGTTTACGATGTATATGTTCAGCCCCCTCATGATGTTGTTCAGAGTGGGACTGCTTGCAACAATTGGACTGTTCGCTGCGCTCGTTGCAGATTACACGCTTACGCCGGCGCTGCTGTATATGACAAAGCCGCTTGGCGCAGAGCACAAATGATGCGCGTTGCTGTACGCGCCCGCAAATGCGGCAAGGTATGGTGATTGTTTTACCGCTGCACCTGATGAGGAAACCTTATATTTTATGGAGGATGTTATGAATGTATTCATTGCCAAAATTATAAAACGCGGCATTGCACTGTTTGTGACGGGCGCGCTGCTGCTTACAGCTGTCGGAGCGCAGACGATGAGCGGCTACGACATCATGAAAAAAGCTGACGAAGTTGAACGCGGCAGCACGAGTTCATACGTTGCAACGATGACGCTCGTCAGTAAAAACGGCAACACGCGCGTGCGCGAAGTTGTGTCCTACAGAAAAGATTTTGCTGATTCGAAACGCTCTGTCGTGGTGTTCCGCACGCCGAAAGATGTTGCAGGCGTCGGCTACCTCATGTGGGAATACGACGAAGATGCGAACGGCAATAAAAAAGACAGAGACAGCTGGCTCTTTATGCCTGCAATGAAAAAAGTGCGGCGCATTTCCGGTTCTGAAAGTGGTGATGATTTTATGGGCACCGATTTTACGTATGACGATATGGGTGACCGAGGGCTTGCAAAAGACACCTTTACGCTGCTCGGCGAAGAAGCGGTGAACGGCGTTCTATGCTACAAAGTTGAATGTGTGGCAAAAGATGCGACAGAAAAAAATCCGCGCCGCATCCTGTGGGTGCGAAAAGATAATTTTATCGTGCAACGAGGCGAGTATTACAGCAAGCAGAACACGCTCCAACGCGTGCTCGAATGCGAAGACATACAGCAGATTGACGGCATTTGGACCACGGGCAAAATGACGATGAAAAACGTCAAGACAGAGCACGCGACAGTCATCGAGATGAAAGACATACATTATAACCAGCAGATTGCCGATTCTCTTTTTACTGTTGCATCGCTTGAACGCGGAGCAATAAAATGAAATTGCAGATGGTGCGTATAGACGCTCTTTTATCGCCGCAGCTGCACGCGCGCTGTGCGCGAAAAACACTTGTGCACCTGCCGCACCCATGCAGGCACCGTGCAAAAATTGGCGCGCTTGCTCTGTACCTGTGTGCGCTTTTGGTGCGAGCAGGTGGCGCGCTCGGTGCACAGGACATAACATTTTCGGGAAGCGCACAAACGGCGCTCGGCGTATACGTGCGCGGCAGCAACGCAGGCAATTTTTCACGTGCACAGGAAACAGTGGCAGGAGAGCTTGACGTGCGCTTTGCAAACTGCGAGGCGTTCATAGCGGGCAACGTGTTTTTCAATGCGCTTGCCGCGTTTTCAGACGGTACGTTTTCGTTTGCGGACGGACTGGGAGCCGAGCTCAAAGAAGCATATTTCAGCTGGACGTCGCCCGAATTCGGTCGCGGTTTAACCGCTGGCATAAAAATAGGCAGACAGATAAACGCGTGGGGAAAAGCGGACGCCATACGCATTGCAGATGTGCTCTGCCCGCAAAACTTGACGACGCTCAATGCTGCAAACTACAGCGAAAGCAGGCTCGGCATAGATGCGATAAAAATTACGTTGAGCGGCATGATTTTTTCGCTCGATGCATACTGGATGCCGTTTTTTAGACCGTCCGCGCTGCCGCTCCAAAAATGGAACGCGCTCGGCGCTTTACTACTCCCCCAAAACGCATCAGTGCCCGGTGTGCCTGACCCCGTGCCGATTGCGTTTGGCGCTCTTTCGCGGCCAGAGATAAAGCTTGCAAATGGCAGTTATGCGGCGCGCGCAAGTTTTTGGCTTTCCAGAATTGATTTTTCGCTGTATGGCTACTACGGATTTGACGACTTTCCCATTGTCGATTACGCGCTTAACGCGCTGCTGCCGACAACAATCACCGTGTCGGGAGATTACACCGCCTACGGCATGGCGGGTTTTGATATGGCGCTTCCGGTGAGCACGCTCGTGTTCCGCCTTGAAAGCGCATTTCTTATTAACCGTGCTTTTCAAACGGATGCAGCGCACATTTTTGCCGGCGGCACATCTTACGAGCGGAAGCACGAGGTGCGCGGATTATTCGGCATTGACTGGATGCAAAGCGGCTGGACTGTTACCGCGCAGTACTACGGCGACGGCGTGTTTGGCGATGCTGCAACGCTTTCTCGGAGCGCGTACGAACATGGTACAACACTTTCTGTTTCGCGCTCGTTTTTTTCAGAAACACTTACGCTGTCGCTTGCCGGCACGCTCCGCTGGAACAACTTTGACAGCTTTGTGAGCGCAAAAATACAGTACGCGCTCACCGATGCGATTGCGCTTTTGCTCGCGTTTGACGGCTACTTTCCCGGCAAAAACGACGGCGAGTACGGCAAGTACAAAGATTTGAGCTGCGTGCGTTTGGAAGGCATCTTTCGGTTCTAGACAGCAGCGTACAGCACATGCGGTGTATAGTCAGTTGCGATGTGCAGACGCCGCAACGTATAGTCGATTGCAGTGCGTAGCACGATGCAGCATACAGTCAGTTCAAGCGCACTGTTCCTTGCGACAACAACATGCCGATTTGCAGGCGCAGCATGTTTTAACGCGTGCGTCACGGCATTGTTCATGGGCACGCCGCATAATGCGTTCGGCGGCGGAGCAACGCGAGCCTGCCGTGCGAGGATTAAAACGGCAGGCGACGCGGCCACTGGACTTCGCGCCGCGTACGCGGCGCGAAGGAAGCGGCTGGAGCGTGAGCGGAATTGCGGAGGTGCCGGCGGGCGAACGCCCGCAACGCCCGAAAAAAATATTTGATTGTTCTGCAAAAATGTAGTACAAGAATAGCTGGCTTTTTTTTGTTTTTGCTGTTCGGAAAGAGGGGGATTCGAACCCCCGGAACCCTGACGAGTTCAACGGTTTTCGAGACCGTCCGGATCGACCACTCTCGCATCTTTCCAGAAAATAACACGTTGTTACAATGCGCGCTCTGAAAAACGGTTTCCCTCCTGTGGTACCGCTACACCCGTTTCATATACATTGAGAGATACATTTTTCAAAAGCCATACCCTGGCTTACATAAGCGGAATATACTTCCGTTGAACACAAAAGACTGTTGCGTACACTGCCCTCTGTAAACGGCACTGACGCTACTCTATTTAAACACGTGTTTTCAACGCGTTCAAAACCGGTAATGAGACTAACACGATTCGAACGTGCGACCCCCACCTCCGCAGGGTGGTGCTCTAATCCAGCTGAGCTATAGTCTCAAAATGTACGGAAGCGACAGGAGTTGAACCTGCCCGGCCCTTTCGGAACCGACGGATTAGCAATCCGTTGTATTACCGCTCTACCACGCTTCCAAATCAACGATACGGAGCAAACGGGCACACCGTTTACCAGCTTATGTCCATTTATAAGCGTTGGTCAACGTCATTATGGATGATGCACCGGTACTGCTGTACCACTGCCCGCCGCATAGCAGTTTTGAAACTCGACAAGTTTCAGAGCGCTACACCTTTTGGCCGTTTCCCGTGCCACCGGAACAAGGGAATCGTTATCCGTACTACGATTCAGTATCACCGATTTCCCTTGCACTGTTTCGATGTTTGCGTTGTCTTGAAACCGGTTGCTCATCGAACACGCAAAAACCTATTTCAGATTTTTGCTACCCGGAGCGAGAGGGATTCGAACCCCCGGAGCCTTTCAGCTCAATAGTTTTCAAGACTACCTCCATCGACCGCTCGGACATCGCTCCAATGAAGTCGCTCTAAGCATAGCAGATGCTGGCATTTTAGTCAAGCTCTCATCGTGCTGAATGGTGAAAATTAATCCGGTGCACACCAGTGCAAAAAATGAAAAACGTGCAGCACCGGCGGCTGGTGCGGAGCATATGCCGGTTGTTCGGGTATGGCTGGTGGACGGAATAGCATCGACGACGCTGCACTGTATTGCCAGTATAGGCGGTGAAGCAGATAATTCGGTTGAACAGCTTTTTGAAACGGGCAGTTTATTCGTCAGTTTGTTTTTGATAATTTTTTTACAAAATACCGCTTTTGCTGTTCTATAAGTCAGTAAAAAACGGTATACTGTGCGTTATTAAAATTGTCAATGCTGAGGTGTTACATGAAATCAAATATTTTTCCCGGACTTTTGATGGCGGCGATAGGGCTGTTGCTGCTCATTATCCCAAATCAAATTGTACGCGTGATAGTTATCGTGCTCGGTGCCGAAGCGATTGTCAACGGCGTGTTTAACTTGGTAACGATGCGCACGCTGATGGCGGATGAGTCGTTTCAGTTTGCGATTCTTATCCGGAGCATTGTGAGCATGGTGGTCGGGTTACTGGCAATCTGTCTGCCGCTTCTATTTGCAGAGGTGATGTGGCGCATTATGATTTATGTGCTCGGCATCTATCTGTTGTTTGCTGCGGTGATTGAACTGTATGCGGTGGCAAAACTGCGCGAGACGGACATTCCCCGGCGACAGTATGTGCTTGAAGCGATTATCTCAGTTATTGCGGCGCTCATTCTGTTTGCTATTTCGCCGCACAGTCAAATCGGTACGGTGTTGTTGCGCGTTATCGGTACGATTGCAATTCTTATCGGAGCGGTCTATCTGTATGTTGCCGTGCGGAATCACATTGCGCAGAAAAAGGACACGATTGTTGCGACAGCAGTTGTTGAGGATGACGCGTAGCCAGTTGGACGGAGCGATGCACTGTTCTGCCGCGCGCTGTTTGCGGTATTCGCGGGATGAATTCGTATGGATGCATTGATTTTTAGTCATGGAGGAGAGCGGTATGGCACACTGCGTTGTTCCGGAAGCAGAAGCGCTTCTTGATAAGGAATTCACGGTACTCGATAACGGCTTTGTCCGATTGGTTGACTATCTGGGGGGGGATGCACGTATTGTGCAGGCAGCGCGCGTGTCATATGGCGACGGCACAAAATCTGTTTCTCAAGATGCCGCGTTGATTGATTATCTGCTGCGGCATGAGCATACGTCGCCATTTGAACAGGTGCAGCTGACGTTCCATCTGAAGATGCCCATCTTTGTCGCCCGCCAATGGGTGCGCCACCGTACAGCGCGTATGAACGAAGTGTCCGGACGATATTCGATCATGCGGGAAGAATTCTATGTGCCGGCAGAGGAACATATTGCGCCGCAAAGCGCGGACAACAAGCAGGGGCGGTCGGACGAACCGTTTTCGCACGACGCTGCCGCAGCTATTCAAACAGCAATCACTGATGGCCAGCGCGCTGCGTACAACAGCTATGCTGCGCTCATCGATACTGGCGTGGCGCGTGAGCTTGCGCGCATCAATTTGCCGCTGTCGCTGTACACGGAATTGTACTGGCAGATCGATCTGCACAACTTGTTTCATTTCCTCAAGCTTCGGTTAGACAGTCATGCCCAGTATGAAATACGTGCCTATGCAGCCGTTGTGCTCGATATAACGCGCGCCGTTGCGCCGGTGGCAGTGCAGTCGTTTGAAAATCACGTGCAGCACGGTGTTCTATTTTCCGGTGAAGAAATGGATGCGCTCAGAAAGGTGCTCGCTGGAGCAGACAATCCATTGACCGGAAAAAAACGTGAACGGTTTACAGAAAAGATTCAGACGGGAAAACAGCTCTGACGATTATGGCACGGCACACATATGATCTGGTAGTCGTTGGTGCCGGCGCGGCAGGGTTGGCTGCGGCGCAGTACGGCGCACGGGCGGGTTTGCGGACGATCGCAATCGATATGAGTGCCGGCGGACAGTCGCTCCATATCGCAACGCTCGAAAACTATCCGGGAGTATTCCCCGCAGTTACTGGTGCAGAGTTTATCGCGACGATGCGGGCACAAGCGGAGTCGTGTGGCGCTCGCATTGTGGCGGATACTGTTCTGGGACTTGATAAAATGAAAGACGTATTTTCTGTTACGACGGAACAGGGCACGTACCTATCCGATGCGCTCATCATTGCAACCGGGGCAGAGCACGTGCCACTCACTGTTCCCGGAGAACAGGAATTGCTTGGCGCCGGCGTTTCGTACTGCGCGGTGTGTGACGGGTCGTTTTTCAGCGGTCGTGATGTTGCCGTCGTCGGTGGGGGGGATGCGGCGCTGTCAGAAGCGCTCTATCTTGCGAGCATTGTGCGGAGCGTTACGCTTATTCACCGGCGCGATACGTTCCGCGCACGCCATGACGCAGTTGAACGCCTTTTAGCGCAAAAAAATATCACCGTGCGATACGACAGCAGAGTAACAAAAATCGTGGGAAATGAGCGCGTACAGGGCGTGCAGATTACTGACGCCGTGACGGGTGCGGTTTCCGAGCTGCCGGTGGATGCCGTTTTTATTTTAATCGGGACGCGCCCGGTAACGGCATTGGTCAGTACGTTGCCGTGCGATGCAGGCGGCGCGCTCATAACGGACGAGCGTATGGCAACCGGTATTCCCGGTTTGTTTGCAGCGGGAGACGTGCGATCAAAGCCGTTTCGTCAAATTGTTACGGCGGTTAGCGACGGTGCTGTTGCCGCCCTGTCTGCGGCTGCCTACTGTGCCGCGCGCGCAGCAGGTTCCGGAGTTGTTCTATGAATAGGTGCCGTGGAGCGCGCGCGGCTTTGTGCGCGGCATCGATTTTTTGGGCGGTCTGTTCTGCCAGTGCACAGGGCGGCGCGCGCCGGCTGCCATCTGACCCAAGACAGCTTCCGGCTGACGTTACGTTTTGGAGCGACTATCCGTCTGATGTGCTCGCTGCCACGCTCGTCAGCCGAATGACTGATGCCGAGCTGCTTGCACAAATTTTTATGTTCGGCTGGGCGGGCGCTGAACCGGATGACCTTTTATATCAGTGGGTGGACCGCGGGCTCGGCAGCGTCAAAGTTTTTGGCTGGAACACCGACGACATCTATCTGGTGGCGCAGTCGATTGCATCGCTCCAGCGCCGTGCGTTACGCAATCGATTCAACATTCCGCTTTTTGTTGCGACCGATCAGGAGGGGGGGTGGATCCGTCATGTCAAAGGAGCAACATCGATTACGCCCGGTAATATGGCGATCGGGGCGTCGGGCTATCCGATAGATGCCTGGTATTCTGCCTATTACATCAGCCGCGAGATCAAAGCGCTCGGCATCAACATGAATTTTGCGCCCGTAGTGGATCTCTACACTGATTACGATTCGCCGATTATTTCGACGCGCGCGTTCAGTGATTCACCGGAAGCATCAGGCATCCTGGGGAATGCATTCGTCATGGGGAGCATGGCGGCGGGGGTGATTCCCACGGCGAAGCATTTTCCCGGACACGGTGATACGAACAACGATTCGCATACGATTTTACCGATAATCGATATCGACTACGATACATTTGTCAAACGAGAGTTGGCGCCGTTTGCTTATTTGGTTGAACGGCAGGTGCCCGCGATTATGTCGGGGCACTTGGCATTTCCCAAAATCGATCAGAGCGGCGCACCGGCGTCGCTGTCAAAATATTTTTTGACTGATCTCCTACGCGGCGAACTCGGATATACCGGCCTTATCATCACCGATGACATGATGATGAACGGCGACACACTCTATGCGGGCTCGATATCAAACGCATTCCGCATGGCGATTGAAGCTGGCAACGATATTTTGATCTCATCGACGACGGCGCGGTTGGATGAGCCGCTCTGGGCAGTAAACCTTGCACTCATGGCGCAGGATGCGGCATTCCGCGCCCGGGTGTACGATGCGGCATATCGCGTTATTCAGGCGAAACTTGATTACTTTAAGAGTGGACAGGCAGCCCCGCTCTATCCTGATGCGGCAGGCATCCGTGCGCACATACCGGATGCTGACGGGCGCGCGTTTTTTTTAGCACAGGCGTGCCGCTCCATCACAGCATATAAACGCGGTTCGCTTCCGGTAACGCCGGAAACGGGCGGGCGCATCTTGGCGTGCGGCACGTTTTCAGAATATTTCGCTGAAATCAGAAAGCGCTATCCCGGCTGTGGGGAGTTTCGGTATGGATATGATCCGGAACCGAATGAAATCGCTTCGTGGGGAGAACAGCTTGCGCGTACGGCGGCCTCATATGATACGATTATTGCGTGCGTGGCAAACCGGGCATCTGCACGAGTTGTACGATATTTACAGAACAGCGGCAAACGCGTCATTGTGCTTTCGATTATGTCACCGGCAGTGGTGCTCGATTTTGATTGGGCGGATGCCGTGCTCATGGGCTACAGCTATTCGCCGTATACATTCGATGCATTGGTCGGTGCTGCGGCAGGGGAGTTCACCCCCCAGGGGAATGTGCCGTTTACCGTTCCTGCTGCCCGCTAGCGGTCAAACCGCGGTATCGTGCGGAGCCGCGTGTATTTCCAGTTGTACGCATGTGTGTCAGGGCGTTTTCCCGCAATGCGGTCGTTCTCCGCCTGAAGCTGTGCTGTTATGAGCTGTTTGAATACGCGCATGAGCGGTTCCGCGTCAACCGTCTGTGGTATGAGTGCCGAATCCCGCGCTTCGGTGATGAGATAGTAACACGATTCAATCGTTGAAAGGTATTCAGGGCGCGGTTCACGTTTAAAAGTAAAGATAGACGTATACGTCCCTGCAAATGAAAGGCGCGGGAGCGTCAGTAAAAACGGGTTGTGCTCAATGATTTTCCGTGCACAGAACCATGTTGCATCGATGACGATGACCAAAAGCTGTTTGTGCGTGCTGGACGCGGCGATAAGCGGACTACGTACGGTGAGCGCCCCGTCCCCCGGATACAGCAGCACCGGAAAATACCGTTCGTCCGTGAGCACCGCGAGCAACCGTTCATTGCCGCTGAATGTGAGCCCAACAAAGAGTTCTGAATCGCGGAGTGAACTGTGCGCGATACGCCCAGTACCGGTTCGGTTCCGCTTGGCTTCTTTTGGATGCATGAGGAATACAAATCGTATGTGGGCATCGATATCATCAACATACCGGCAGAGACAATAGTCAACAGGACGAAAACATCGGTAACAGCGGGTGGCCATAGCACTTTCCTTGTGTGAACAGTATAGCGTATGTTCGGGCTGTCTGAACACCGCGTTCTAGCGATACGGCGCGCCCGCTGTTGTTTACGTCGCGCGCTGCCGTGTGCCCGCCGCGGATTAGATATCGGCATCGGGGTCGAACTGAGATTCTAGCGATACGGCGCGCGGTGTGCACCGCGCGGTCATGTTGCGGGAGCGTTCGCTTTCGGAGCGAGTGCAGTCCGCTACCTACTCCGTTCCTCGCGTGTTTGCCGGCAGACTTCGGCCGAAAGCCGTTGTTTAAAAGTACGCATACTATGTTTTATTTCGGTTTGCACTTCTCTCCGGCATCCAAAAACCGCCGGCTTGCATCGATTCATTTTTTTTTCTATAATAATTTTCTACTATGCGGCGGGGATCGCCGCTCTATGGCTGTGTGAACGTAATTTTTGAAAAGTTTCCGTTTATTCGTGCGGAGGATGTGTCGCTGCGGTGTGGTTATATCGCACGGAGCACATCGTGATTGCAATGTACCGCAGGGGGTGTCTTTTGGAACCCACCGTGTTTCGGCGCTGCCGGCAGATGGGTGGCTGCTGCGGATCCCGCGTCCTACGGCGGGGTATATTGATTCTTTCCATCGAATAGGTTTTTTCTAAAGGTTTGGGTGTTCCTGCAGCCTGCACAGAACGCCGGAATTGCCGGCAGTGGTTGAGGGGATTTGTATGGAAACTGCAGAACAGACGTTTGATGAAACGCAAGAACACGAAATTTCATTTGACGATTTAGGGCTCGATGAGCACATGCTTTCGGTTGTGGCAAAAAAAGGCTTTGTTGCGCCGTCACCGATACAGGTGCTTGCGATTCCGCGGATGCTTGACGGGGATGCAAACATGATCGCCCGAGCGCGGACAGGTACTGGAAAGACGGCCGCATTCGGGCTACCGATTGTTCAGCGGCTGCGTAACAAGGGGGGGCATGTTGGTGCGCTCATTCTGGAGCCTACGCGCGAACTTGCCATACAGACTGCGGTGGAGATGAAATCGTTTGGAGACGGCAGTCATCTGAATACGTGCGTTGTCTACGGCGGCGCATCGATGGGGCAGCAGATTAAAGATGTGCGGCGCGGAGCGGAAATCGTTGTTGGTACGCCGGGGCGCGTGCAAGATTTGATGGATCGCGGTGTGCTCGACATCAGCCAGATAGAGTATTTTATTCTCGATGAAGGAGACGAAATGCTCGACATGGGATTTATCGACGATATTGAAGCGATTTTTGAAAAGGCGAATCCGGAGAGCCGCATTCTGCTGTTCAGCGCAACTATGCCGAAACCAATTCTGAAAATCGCCGAACAGTTTATGGGTGAATACGAAATCGTCGAGGAGCAAGGCATTGTAACTGAGCCGCTATTGATAGAGCAGAAATATTGGGTGGTGCGTGAAAGTGAAAAAATTGAAGCGCTCGTGCGTTTGATTGATCTGTCGCCTGATTTTTACGGGCTGGTGTTTACGCATACAAAGATGGATGCGGACAATGTAACGCGCATGCTTGATGAGCGTGGGTATGAAGTGGCGGCGTTGCACGGCGATATCGTACAGGCGCAGCGAGAAAAAATTCTCGCACGCTTTCGGAAAAAGAAAACGCGTATTCTCATTGCAACTGATGTCGCTGCGCGCGGCATCGATATCACCGGCTTGAGCCACGTGGTCAATTTTTCGTTACCGTTTGACGGTGCAACGTATGTCCATCGCATCGGCCGGACAGGGCGCGCCGGTGCTGCTGGTATCGCGGTGACTTTTGTGCGCCCGGAGGAGTTGCGGCGTAAGCTGGGGTATCTGCAAGCTGCCGTGCGCAAAGCCAGCAAGGGAGAGCTCGTTGAAGAAAAAGTTCCATCGATTGATGATGTGATTGGAGTGAAGCGGCGGCGTATATTCGAACAGCTGAAAGAGCAGCTCGGCATTGCAGCGTCAGACGGTGCCGTACCCGTTCAGGGCGACGGGATTTCCCTGTCCGCAGGTGATGGTGTTGGTACGGCGGATAAAAATACGTACGGCGCAGCGGTGAATGCCGTTCCTCACAGTCACGCGGACACCGGTATGACGGTACAGCCAGCTCCTGAATCCGCTGTGGCGACAGAAAACGCTGTCGGCGCAGCGGATGCCAACGATGCAGCGAACGGCACGGATGCCGGCGGTGTTCCGGCAACGGAAGAGGCGTCTTGCAGTGCTGTTCCTGCTGCTAGCGATGCGACGATGACACCGGAGATGCGTGCCGGTGAATGCGTCGCGGGCGCTTTTGGTATCGTCGCGACGGATATGAAAGCCGGTGATGTGGCTCCTGTTGCTGCCGGGGAAGCGGCGCGCAGCGGAACTGTGGGCATCGGTGTAGCACCTGCCGATTCATCTGGCGATGCCATGGCGGCATCCATCAATACGAAAGGTGCCGCTGCATCTGGACGCCCGGTAATAAAAACAGAAAAAGTATTCAGAAAGTTTGCGGCGGAACTCTGTGAAACATACGATGCAGAAAACGTGCTCGCTGCCGTGTTATCCGTGATGTACGGTACGCAGCTTGACCGTTCGCATTACGGTGAAATTGCCGGTACCCGTTCCGGCAGCCGCAGTGTGCAAGGGGGGGAACAGCTCCGCGTCTATGTACAGCTCGGGCGCCGGGACGGCTATACGCCGCGGACGATAGCGGAGTTTTTCAGTGATTTGCTGCATATTCCAGGGCGCCTGGTTGACCGTATTGATATGGCGGCATCGTTCACGCTGGTGAGCTTACCGGTTGATGCTGCAAAGAAGGCGATAGACATTTCACAACGCGAAGCGGCGGTACCCCATATGCATCTCGACGTCAAAGATGGGGGAACTCGGAGCGGGCGCCGGTCAGAGCGACGAAGCCGGTTTTCTGATGATTCATTCGGGGGGCATAATCATTTTTCAGACTGGCGGCATTCGTTCCGTGAGCGTGGCCCGCGGGAAGAGCGGGGGAGCCGTTCCCACGCGCGCCCAAATGTGCACACGCCTACGGAACGGAATAGCGCATCATTTTACAGAAAGCGTTCAAGTAAAGCGGAACGTTTTTAATCTGCCGGCGCACGGTGAGCGTGTATCGGGTGTATCCGTTTTGTGAATCGCGTCGTTTTGTCATTTTGTCTCTGTGTTGTTTGCTGTGTGCAGCGGGCGCGCGTATGGTGCGTTTCGGTACATGTGCAGCGGTTACGGTATTTCGCCGATTGTTTCGTGTTCTTTGTGGAGCGCGTCAAGGCGCAATAGCCGTTCCCTGTCGAGCGTAATAGTTAGATTCTTTTCGTGACTCGGGATGACTAGTCCTTTGGGGCCATTTTTTACCCGACGGAGATACTTTGCCTGCGTATAATACAAATCGGCTGTCGCCGCTTTCCGCGCTTTTGAGTGATAGACGGCAAGATTTCCCGCATCGAGCAGAATGTCAAGCGGAACGGTTTTGCCGGGGCGATGCATGATAAATACATACCCCCCAGGGGTATCACGTGTGTGCAGCCACCAATCGGAGCCGCGGACGTGATGTCGCAACAGTTCGTCGTTTTCGTCCGCTGTCCGCCCCACCAGAATTTGCCAGCCCGCTTTCTGATACAAAAGCCCCGGCTGTTTTTTCTTCAGGTGCTGCTTCGGTACGGTGGCGCGGCGGAGCAGCTGTTCCATGCGGACAGGATTTTGTTCTTGCTGAAGCGCTTTATACGTTTTTTCGAGCGCAGCCAACTGCGTTTCAGCGAGTGCTATATCGTGTGCCAAGTCTTGTCTGCCGCGTGCCGCTTTGCGGTATCGGTCGTAGTAGTCACGTGCATTTTCCGGTGCATCTTTCTGCGGATCCAGCATAATGCGCACGCGGTTTCCGGTTTCATAATCTGTACACTCCACATAGGTTCTGCCCGTCACGATCTCATGCGCGTACGACAAAATTAAATCCGCCTGATGTCTGTATTGTTCTGCGTGTTCAAATGACGCGTGTTTTTCTTTCAAGTGCATGAGCGCGGCACGCCGTTTTGCCATAGTTGCCGTGTACCATTTTTCTGCGCGCGCTAGCAGTGCTTCACGGGACAAGGCTTGTGCATATTCAGAGTACCAGTGGTCGATTTTCTGATTGAATGTCAGCGGTGGAGCGTCCGGGTGGGCGGCTGCATACGCGCGCGCGCTGTCGTCATCAGTGCGCGCTTGCCAGCGGGAGAGTTCCTGCGCCGTCAGCAGCGGGGCGTCCGGCAGCGCAAACGGTGCGCCGCTTATCTCGTTCTTTGCCGGGCGGCGGTAGAGGGCATCGATAATGGTGAGCGACTGATCGCACAGGATGATATTTGCAGCAGAACTCCAAAGGCGTACAAATAGGAGGAGTGTTTCGTCTGCATGTGAAAGCGTAAAGCGGATGATGCGGTTGTGGTCAAGGTGTTCACACTGTACAATGCGAGCACCGCGAATGCGCGCGTTGAGCAGTTCCATAAAGCGGAGCGGTCTGTCGTTCCGCGTAATTTTTTTCTGTGTTTCGTTGATGCGGCACGCGCCGGGCGCAGTACAGATAATGATAGTTTTTGCGCTACCTGTTTTATAGGTCATCAGCGCAAGCATGTCATAACTTGGCTGAATGATTTCTTGAATGAAGCTGCCCGCTAGATTCAGTTCCGCAAGGATAACGTCTATTTCGTTGCAGTTGAGCGACATGGATGTTATTTTCCTTGCAGCATGAACAGTTCGCTCGCAATCTTGACGGTGGCCTGCGTCTGCCGTGAAAGTCGTTGTGCTAGCATGCGTGAAAGAAACAGGCAGTAGTGCGGATACACACGGATCAAGTGCAGGAATTCAGCTTTATGAATTCTGATGAGCGTTCCGCCACCTACCGCCATAATTGTTGCGGAACGGCGGTCGTTTAAGAGGAACGACATTTCACCGATGAATACATCAGCTGGCGTCAGCACGGATACCAGCTTGCGGTTTGAATAGACGGCATAGCGTCCTGATACAATAAAAAACAAATCGTTTGTCGGCTCGTTTTGATGGCATACTATCTGTCGGTCTTTAAATTCTTCTCGATGTAGGTTGCTCATAATGGATGGAACAGTATTCGACGCATTGACCTGATTCTTTATAGAAAATGTCACTCTGTTTCCTCGCTCGTTATAAGCGAGGTCGGTTACCAACGTGCGCACTATGTCAAGCCCTCTACCGGGTACGGTGTCGGAAATGTACTCGTGCCAGACGAAACCGTTTCCTTCGTCGCTGATGGAAAAAACAGATTTTTCTTTGCCGATGTTGTACAGAAGGGTAATCTGTTTTGCCGTGTACTGTGGTTCGGCTGCTCGCTGTGCAATCAAGCCGCTGGTGTCGTCGTGCGTTTCAAGCCATTCCATTTTTTCCTGATGAGAGATGTTTAAGTTTCCGTGTTCAAGCGCATTACTCAACAGCTCGCTCAATGCTATCTGTAAGTTCATACGCTGCTCTTCATTGATACGGTTTGTATTGAACAGATAGTTGGTCAAGAACATCGTGTAAAAGCTGAAATCGAACGGATCGGTGCCACACACAAAAGAGCCGTTTTCTTCTCCGCTGAGAGTATCTTGCAGTCCGCGCATAATCAAAAACTGCCGGTTTTGCCAAAGGATGCGGAGCATACGTCCGAAATGCAATGAAAAACTGTCAACGGTTTGGATGGACAGCAGGTTGTGGTCTTTACATGCCTCAATTTTTTTTACAGTAGCCCTGTCTGCGCAGACCGCCATAACGCCGCCGTAGTGCAGCCACGGGTCATCATGGATTGCCTGTAAAATTGCCCCTGCATCGCAGTCCGGCGATGTGTAATCGAGTATCTTGAGTTCCGGCAGTTCAAAATTGATAAAGCTGATAGCCTCCGCCTTGTCGGTTTTTATGATGAGCTCAAAATCATCGATAAATGCGGCGCATCCGGTTCGGACGGTTTCGGTAATCTTTTCGTTTGCAGATACAACAAGAATCTTTTTCATGATTTATCCCCGGTCTTGTTCGAGACAGCATCCATACTGACATACGGCACGACTGTCGATTCGTATAGAAGTAGACACTCTCTCAGTATATCGTGTTTTCAGCGAATTTTCCAGTTGCACGAAGTGACAGAGCGCGCCGGCACACACGCAATTCCATAGCGCGGTAGATAGGCAAACCGCTGCGCGGTTATGTATAGAACTCTATGAAACTGGTACTTCGCGGAGCACGCTGGCTACCCGCTCTGTTTATCGTCGGATGCAGTTGGTATCTTTCTTCGCAGGAGACGATTGCCCATATGCCGCGCTTTTGGAATGCAGACAAGTTTGTGCACTGCTGCGATGAAAAAATTTTTCTGTGCGGAATAATGCGCTATATACCGGGAAATGCGCTCGTGAGCAGATAAAATGCCTGCTGAATGGTGCTGACGCAGATCTGCATATCCGTTTTACTGATGCTGCCGAACAAATGTACGAGCTTTTTGTTCAGTGTGACGATGTGGTCACTATAGTATTTTTCCCCTTTTTTTGAAAGCGCGATGTGTGAATGCCGACAGTTTGGTACCGCGGTTTTGATAACCAATTTGTCACGCTGTAGTTCGTTCACATAGCGCGCGGCGGTCTGCTTTGAGACGCTCAGTACGTGTGCGATGTCAGTAGTGCGGACACTGCCGGCTTCTTCTTTTATGGACATGATTGCGTCAATAGTGTAGAGGTAATGCGGGGGGAGATTTGCCGGCAATCCGGCGGTCAGTTCAGCGATTCGCTTTGCCAGCAGACAGGCATTGTGAAATGATTTTATAGTCGCTAAATCCACTGTGATATCCTCCTGATGTCGGTGTGTTCAAAAAAATAATATAAGGCTTCAGAAATCGAGCGGTACGAAAAACCTCCGTTGTTTTTGAACAGCGGGCGATGTATGCACCATTGGTTCAAAACAGTACTGCACGTGAAGCTGCACAATACAAACGCCTTGCACTGAAAACAGGCATGTAGTAACCGAGTTTTGCAAGCAAAATGCTCACGCTACACGATGCGGCGTTCTTTGAGCCGCGCATTTTAAATGTCTGCTGTACAGTGCGTACGTCGGGAAAACGGCAAGTTCAAGGCGCGTACAGTCAGCGTGCGTTTTGCATATATCTCTCTATTATATAGAATATGACAAACTGCTGTCAAGTTTTATAGCGATGCCTTATTGACAACAGTTTTATAGCGATGCCTGTAAACGCGCGCTGCTCTACCGTTGCGGCACGCACATGGCTTCAGTACTGTCGTGCAAAACGTATCGCATTGAACAAAGTATTTTTTCAGAGTATACTGTGCTGTTGTGGAATGAGCGGTGCGCGAGCCGTGCTGCGGTTCAGGAGTACGATATGGCAGATGAACGGTATGATTTTACTATCGAGACTTTGGGCGAATGCAAAATCCCGTCTCCGATTGAGCTGTCGAAAACGGTGGGAGATTTTCGGGCGAACTATGTGCACGATGATTCGTACGTGCGTTACAAGGTGAATGTGTACAGCGATGATATGTCGGATGACGTGACGTCGGCAAATTTAATGCAAAAGGCCGGCCCGCGGGAATTTATCTACTTTGATCCGAAACACGTAAACGTGGGCATCTGTACGTGCGGCGGGCTTTGCCCCGGATTGAACGATGTGATCCGTGCGGTGGTGCGCTGTCTGTACAACCGCTACGGCGTAACGCGCATCCACGGATTTCAGTACGGCTACAAAGGATTTTTTCCTGACGATGGCTTTCCGACGATTATGCTGAATCCTGACAACGTCGACGACATTCATAAAATTGGTGGTTCCATGCTCGGCACCAGCCGCGGCGGCGGTCAGCGTGTAGTCGACATCGTTGACTGTATTGAAAAGATGAATATCAACATGCTGTTTATCATCGGGGGGGATGGTACACAGCGCGGCGCGCTCGACATAGCGAATGAAATCGGCCAGCGCGGATTGAAAGTATCGGTCATCGGCATTCCGAAGACGGTTGACAACGATTTGCAGTTTATCGACCGATCGTTCGGGTTTGAGACGGCGGTGCAAAAAGCAAAGGAAGCGGTATCCGCAATTCACATGGAAGCGGATTCGCAGATAAACGGCATCGGGCTGGTGAAACTCATGGGGCGCGAGTCGGGATTTATTGCGACGGCAACCGCGCTTGCAAGTCACGAAACGAATTTCTGTTTGATTCCCGAAGTGCCGTTCGACATGGGCGGGCCGAACGGATTTTTGCAGCACCTTGAAAACCGATTGCGGGAAAAACATCATGCGGTCGTCATCGTGGCAGAAGGCGCCGGGCAGGAGCATCTAACCAAGACAAATCAAAAGGATGCGTCCGGCAACATCAAGCTTGCCGATGTGGGCGTGTATCTGCGCGATGAGATTACGAAATATTTTAAGGAGCGAAACATTCACATCAATTTGAAATACATCGACCCCGGTTACCAGATTCGCGCCGCAGTGACGACGGCGAATGATTCAATCTATTGTGAACGGCTCGGCAACAACGCGGTGCATGCGGCTATGGCGGGCAAGACAAAGATGGTGGTCGGGTTGGTGCATGAAAAATTTGTTCATATTCCCATTAAGATGGTGACGGCGCATCGGAATGTGGTTGACCCTGAAGGCGCTATGTGGCGTGATGCGCTCGATGCGACGGGGCAACCGATTCTGATGGTAAACAGCATGACGGGTATTCACGAGCGGCTGGAACGTGCGTCGTCGGATGCACGGAAAACGCCGGACGAAAAATAAGTGTGCACCAGCAGGTATCTGCTATCGGTGCAAAAAAGATGAACGATAGCGGGCGTGTTCATTGGACGTGTGATGTATTGCCCGTACAGGGACTGGTCGATGGGAGTACGGAATAGGAGATGATATGTCGAAGCAGGGAAAGACGGCGCTGGTCGTTATAGGTGCTGTTGCAGTTGTCGTTTTGGGTATCGCACGCTGCGGCGTCAATGCATATAACGGTATGGTGGCGCAGGAAGAGCAGGTAACGAGCGCGTGGGCGGAGGTGCAGAACCAGTACCAGCGCCGGTACGATTTAATTCCGAACGTGGTTGCAACCGTGCAGGGATATGCCGCGCATGAATCCGATGTGTTTACACAGGTAACGGATGCACGCTCGCGGGCAGGAGGCGTCATCAATGTCAGTGGCGACGTATTGAACGATCCTGACGCGTTTGCACGCTATCAGCAGATACAAGACGGTCTCGGTGCGAGCCTCCAGCGGCTGCTTGCGGTGTCGGAAAACTATCCAGCGCTCAAGGCTGACCAAAACTTTTTGGCATTGCAGGATCAGCTTGAAGGAACGGAAAACCGCATCGCCGTCGCACGCAATCGCTTTAATGAAGCGGCTGAGCGATATAACCGATTTATTCGCCAGTTTCCGAATTCGTTTATCGCACGGCGTGCAGGATTTGAGCGGAAGTCCTATTTTACGGCGACCGCAGAAGCGCAAACGGCACCGCGCGTTCAGTTTTAAATTTATCGCAATGCACACGAATGGGAAAAACGCATGAAGACAAATCACATGCTGAATGTATTACATCTGCACGAGCAGGAGTTCATGCGGATTACGGCGGCAGTCGGTGCGGCAGAAAAAAAAACGTCAGGTGAAATCGCCGTTGTGTTGACTGCCGAAAGCGCGCACTACGCATTCTGGGAGCTTTTGGCGGCGGTCAGCACTGCTGCCGTTGTTTTTGCGGTGCTGCTGCCCTGTGCGGGAGCTATCACTGCAGCATACGAGCGCATGGTCTGGGCGCCGCGTGTGTGGGTGGTGCCGGCACTGTACGGCGTGATCTGCTTCGCAGTCACTATCGCTGCGTTCTATCTGTGGAACATCGCTCCGCTTGACCGACTTATCATTCCGCATCGTGTGCAGCAGGCGAGCGTTACACGCTGTGCTTTCCGTACGTTTGCGGAAACAGGCGTGCACAACACCAGAGAACATTCCGGCATTTTGATTTTTGTGTCGTATCTTGAACGTCAGGTACGGATAATCGCCGACAGCGGCATTGCGCAAAAGATTTCTCAGGACTTGTGGAATATTATCGCTGACGACCTTGCGGCAGAGATACGCGCGCACAATGCCGCGGAGGGATTTATCGCCGCCATAGAAAAATGCGGTGCGCTTTTAAATGAACATTTTCCGATACAGCGTGATGATGTCAATGAGCTTGCAGACGGACTGATTATTTTGGAAGGGACAGAATGGTATTGAGTGCTGCCGTACAGAAAAAAAATCGCTGTGTTCTGTTGCTGTTCGCATTCGTCATGGTGTTGTGTGCCATCCCGGTGGCAGCGCGTGAGGTGCCCGCGTTTACGGGATACGTCGTCGATACGGCAGGCATCGTTGACGCAGCGGCGGCCGCTGAAATCGAAACTTACCTTTCTGCGCTGTACGCTTCGACCGGTATTCAGATGGCAGTGCTGACGGTGCCATCGCTCGAAGGGGAAGCGCTTGAGGCGTACAGCATTCGGGTGACCGATGCATGGAAAATCGGGTCTACAGACAACGACAATGGAGCGCTGCTCTTGATTGCATATGCAGAGCGCAAAGTGCGCATAGAAGTGGGGTACGGGCTTGAAGGCATTTTGACCGATGCAAAGTGCGGGCTGATTATCCGAAACGTCATCGCGCCGGAATTCCGTGCGGGTAACTATGGGACCGGTATTTTGGCGGGGGTCCGGAATATGGGGGGGATTTCCTCCGGGGAAGCGGCGCTCATTGCACCGAGCGTCGTTTCTGAAACGGAAAGTGATTCCGGTGCCGGCGTTGTCTTCGGGCTGCTCTTTTTTATCGTGTGGTTTATGATTATTCCGAATATCGCTGGCCGCCGCCGGTGGTGGCTTCCGTGGTTTTTTGTGCCGTCGCTGTGGCACACATCGTCTGGCAGGGCGTCGCACTCGTGGCACGGCGGGTCTTCCGGTTCCCATTTTGGTGGTTTCGGCGGTGGTGGCGGCAGGTTCGGCGGCGGCGGTGCATCGGGTGGCTGGTAGGCTTGTCGGATTTTATGCAAGGAGACGTCATACATAATGTTTGAAGTAACCGCGACGCGGCGGCGTCCACAGACATTTGATGATTTGGCGGGACAGGAATTCGTTGCCGAAACACTGAAGAACTCGCTGCAGGCAGATACGATTGCGCACGCCTATTTATTTTCCGGACCACGCGGCTGCGGGAAAACTTCAACGGCACGCATCCTTGCCAAGACGCTGAACTGTACAGGAGAAGTCGCTCCGTGCGGTGTGTGCCCACACTGTCAGGAAATTGCGAAGGGGACAAGTCTTGACGTTATCGAGATAGACGGCGCTTCGAACACGAGCGTAAACGACGTGCGTCAGATAAAAGACGAAGTGCTCTTTCCGCCGAATTCTTCTCGGTATAAAATCTACATCATCGATGAAGTGCACATGCTTTCAACAAGCGCGTTCAACGCGCTGCTCAAAACGATTGAGGAGCCGCCGCCGTACGTCGTGTTTATTTTTGCGACGACGGAGCTGCAGAAAGTTCCGGCGACCATCAAAAGTCGCTGTCAGCAGTTTTATTTTCGTTTGGTTTCTGTTGAACAGCTCAAAGAATTGCTCCGTGCTGCAGCGCAGGAGAGCGGCGTTCAGGCAGATGAAGAAGCGCTTTTTTGGATTGCCCGTGAAGCCACCGGTTCTGTGCGCGATGCTTACACGCTGTTTGATCAGGTGGCGTCGTTCAGTGGCGATCATATTACGTATGAAAAAATTCGCGACACGCTTGGACTTGTCGGCATTGATCGCTTGAACGAACTGTTCAGTCGGTGTGCACAGGGGGACACTAGCGGCGCGCTCAATCAGCTTGACGCGGTGCTACAGTCGGGAGTTGCCATAGAGCAGTTCATCTCCGACAGTGCTGATTATGTGCGCAGCCTGTTGTTCATAAAACATGGCGTCACCAAAGAATCGCTCTTAGGAAATGCCGCCGCACGGTATGACGCCGCCGTCTGCGCAGCGTGGAATGCCGTACAACTGGAACGCGCGCTGTCGCTATTTTTGTCGCTCTATCGCGATGTTCGCTATTCGCTGTCGCCACGGTATGAGCTTGAGCTTGCATTTGCGCGTCTGTGTTGGCTTTCAGCATATGTATCGCCGGCGGATGTTAAACAGGCCATAGACGCCGCACAGGCGCTGTTGGACAGGGGAAGTTCCAGCGCGGTTCCGGTGCCTGAAACGGCTGCACTGGAAACGGGCATCGACCTTTCTGTTAAAGACAGTGAAATGAACGGCGTACCGCAGTTTTCAGCCTTGTCCAGCGCTTCTGCGGCCGCACAGCCGCCTGGAGCTGTTCCGCTCCCTTTTTCTAATGTTGTGCCGCCGCGTCTGGAGGCGACACCTAAAACCGCGTCTGGAACACATTCGGCACCGGTGGAGGAAATCGACAGGGGGGGGGCGTCTCCCGAATCTGCCGTACCATCGTCTTTCCCGTTGAATACGAATGAGCCGGATAGTCCGTCGGATACGACAGCGTTTTCTGCGGCAGCACCTGCTTCCACTGTGCACGATGACGACGATGACTGGGATTTGGAGAACGATGCACTGGATGACAGCGCTGTGCCGGACGGTCGTCTTGAATCGTTCGCTACACAGCCGCAGTCGGCAGAACAAACATATACGACGGCGGAAGGACGCGTCATTACTCTATCGCAGATGCGCGGTACGGTGATAGCAAATCTTTCGGTGACAGACGGCATGACTGCGTCAGTTTTAATGCAAACAAAGCAATGGACACTTTCTAATGATACGGTGCATACGGAAATCGGTATGTCGTATCAACACGCATTGCTGCAGCAAAAAACGCCGGTCATCACCGCGGTGCTGCAATCGCTTTGCGGGCGTCCGGTCGGTTTTTCGGTGGAACTGCGGGAGGAACCGCTTGAACAGACACCGGGCGATATTCCATCGGCAGTAAAGATTGTGCAGGATGTTTTTAAAGGAACTATAGAGGGAAGGTAGGCGTACGATGAACCCGTTCGATATTTTGAAAAATGCGGAGCAGTTAAAAGAACAAGCGGATAAAATGCAGGAGCAGTTGGCGTCGTTGAGCGAAACCGGTTCGTCAGGGGGAAAGATGGTGACGGTGACCGTCAACGGTAAAATGGAGATGACGGCCATACAACTTGATCCGCTGTGCGTTGACAGCCGCGATATTAAAATGCTTGAGGATTTAATCGTGGCGGCTCACCATGATGCCCTTGCCCGTATGCAGGAGCGCATCAAATCATCAATCGGACCGCTGGTGCAGGGCATTCCCGGATTGGAACTGTAGCGTGGTCGTGATGCAAAAAAACAATGAACGCGCTTGAAGAATTGATAGAGTCTTTTTCTCGTGTGCCCGGTATCGGAAAGAAAAGTGCTGCCCGAATTGCGAACTGGCTGCTGCGAGCTGACCGCGCATATGTGCAGCGTTTTTCCGAACAGATCGGCACGTTGCAAGATAGAGTTACGGCGTGTTCTGTGTGCGGCGCATGGACAGAGACGGATCCGTGTGCTATCTGTTCGGATGCAGCGCGTGATAGAAGTATGCTGTGCGTCGTTGAGCAACCGCAAGACGTTGAGATTATTGAAGCGGCTCATGAATATACGGGGCTGTTCCATGTGCTAGGGGGGGTAATATCTCCGCTCGACGGCATGGGGCCGGAGCAGCTTTCAATCGCTCGGTTGCTTGAGCGTGTGCAAAAACTCTCTGTCAGGGAGATCATCATTGCGACGAATCCTACTGTTGCAGGCGACACCACGGCGCTCTATCTGCAACAGGTGCTCTCCGTGTATCCTGACGTAAAAATTACGCGCCTTGCCTCTGGACTTCCAGTCGGGGGGGACTTAGAGTATGCGGATAAACTGACGCTGCTCCGCAGTTTCCGCGGCAGGATGCAGTTGTAATAAAACGTGGTGCCGGTGTTGGTAGGCGCGCACCCGCGTAGG
>JAFUFE010000110.1 GCA_017470085.1 Treponema sp. | reverse complement strand
TTCCGCTTCTGCTATCTCTTCCGCTTCTGCTATCTCTTCCGCTTCTGCTATCTCTTCCGCTTCTGCTATCTCTTCCGCTTCTGCTATCTCTTCCGCTTCTGCTATCTCTTCCGCTTCTGCTATCTCTTCCGCTTCTGCTATCTCTTCCGCCGGGCGGTCGACAGGAGCATCCGGCATCGGTTCGGGCGCCTCTGTTTGTGCGGCAATCCCGTGGGAAAGAATTCTTTCAAGGAGCTGTTTAATTTCGGCAACGTCACCCGGCGGCAGTGATTCCGGCGCGGCCACTGCTGCCCCAGAATGGCCGGAGAGCGCGGTGATGATGTCGTTCCAGCTTTTGTTTAAAAGTGCATCGGTCTCTGCCTCATGGCGTTTGGCGTGTCGCCCGAGACTTTTTTTGATGTGCCGTGAAACTTCCTGTTTTCGCCCGGCGATATGCCGCGACACTTCCAGCCAGTCGACGTGCTCGCGTTGTTCGATGTATTCATTTATGAGCGCGTACTGGAACCGTTTAATGCGGTCGCGGATGATGACCATGTCGTCATGGCGGAAACTGAACAGCAAAAAGATGCACAAAAACAGCGTGATGAACACGCAGACCAACAGCAGCATCTGTACCGATGGCATCATGGTGAACTCTGAATCGCGGTACACTCCTGACACGTGGAGAAAATGGTTCTGGGCGCTCGTGAGCAAAACCCAGTAGTGTTGCGGTTCGCCGTCATTTTCGGCAAGTGCCATCATGGCAATTCTGTCAGGACCCGTTGACTGTGATCGCCACGCCGTAAGGATTTCTTCACGCAGTGAATCGCTTCCTACAGCCGGTAGCCCAAAAACGAATCCCGCCTCCGTGCCGTCATCGGAAGCGACAAGGGTGCCTGCCGCTTTTAAGGGGATACTGTTTTGAGCTGTCAGTGCGCGGTTAAAATCAAACGCATGTATGTAAAAGACAAATGTTCCGCGGTAGACAGTGTAGCGGTCATAGAAGGGAAATCCAAAAATAATGCGCTCGTTTTTACTGTCATAGGTGATTTTATACGTACCATTCGCTTTGCTGTCTATAACCTTGATGTATTCATAGGGGAGTTCCTCTTCACCGGCACTGGTGCGCACGTCACCGTAGTCGCGGTAGATACGCATCGTTTCGGTTTGCCGCAGAATGTCGTTTGGATATGTGGAAAAGTGGATGCTTCGCCCGTTACTACCGATTAATCGGATGCCGTCGAGTCCCGGTATGTCGGCGAATAAGTCGCCGGTCAGCTGGGTGCGCTGCCGGACGTCTTGCTCTGACGGTTCCTGATCACTGTACGACGTAATGGCCGGCTGTGACAGATACGCGTCTTCCGCCAGCATAAATCGGTTGAGGAGCGTCGTGATGTACGTTTCGCTGCCTGCTGCTGCAGCATCCAGCTGGCTGCGGATGCCGTTTATCTTTGCCGGTTCATAAAAGCGCGTGTCTATCGCAGAAAATATTCCGGTATATGCGAGCATTACGAATGCGGCAAAAATCACTATAGTTGTCAGCAAGCTGAATGCAGTCTTTTGCCCTGTTGTCACGCGCGCTCCATCACATGTAAAAATCGATTGCAATCGGGTGGATAAAAATTCCCGCCGCATCGACATAATTTCCGTTCGCTTTGGTTGTCACGCCGGACAGGCGTTGGCACAACCGTGCGCCGCATTCATACCGTTCTCATCCCGAAAAATTGATAAACGCTCCGGCACGCACTGTATGGCTGCTGTTTGGACAGCGCCGAATAGCGGTGAGTGCGGAATATGGTATGCTGCTTTCCCTATAGAATATCGGCAAGTATACGTATAAATTCCAGTACTTACTGTTTATGGGAAACCGTAAATTCACAGCCGTATTGGAGTCATGCTGTCTTGAGCGGTTGTGCGGCGCTCCGTATTGTTTATCGGCATAACTTGTCGGCTGGTGCACTTGCTCACCTAAAAAGCAAAAAAGAGCTTGCACTTATCGTACCGGAACGCTAGAGTAGAGGTACATGTTGAACCGAATTCTAACAGTGACGGCGGCCATATTGGTGATAGGTATCTGTTGCGGCACGGTCATCGGGTTTGCTACGCATCGGGCAGCTCCTGGAAGAGCGTTGCGCAGGGCAGAACCGCTCCCGTCCGCTGCTTCAGTTGCCGGGGCACCGGGAGCCGACACGCTTGCGGTATACGCCGGCATCGCCCGTATCCGTGCCGTAACCAAACCTGACCCGCAGCGCCCTGATGACGGTGGCACGACGGTGGTCATTACGCCGTGGTTTACCTATCCGGCGGACGATACCGCGTTTTATGAGGAGCTCGCACAAAAGAGCGGCGTTATCCGGGCAACAGTGGTTACCTATTTTGCTGATCACACAGCTCGTGAACTGCGCACAGCAGGAGAGGTCGCCGTTAAAGACGCGCTGCTCGCCGCGCTTAACGAACAGTTTGTGTTGGGAAAACTAACCGCGCTGTATTTTACGGATTATATTTTTTTTGAATAGCGCGTGTTTGACTTGTATACGGCGGTGCGGCTCATGTGCTCGTATCGCCCGCGTGTGTGGCGGCAGTAGTGCACAGCGCGCTCTGTACCGCCTGCACCCACGGCATAAAAAAAGGCTGCCTTTCGGCAGCCTTTGTGCTCTTAATTGAGCGGCGGCTTATATTTGTGCCGCGTTTACCGAGTCAACGATTTCCTGTGCCATCCGATCAAGTTCAACGGCTTTATCTGCTCCCATTGAAGAAGCGATGGTGATTCTTTCGTTCAAGATATCGATGTCTTTCATGCCATCTTCGATGAACTTCTGGATCAGGTCACCTGACTTGACAGCCCACGATCCGTTTTCCACGATAGCAACGGAGCGCTTCTGCATGTTCAAAAGCTTCATGTGTTCCAAGAAGTCGCGAATCGGCGGGTAGATGTTCAGGTTGTACGTCGGACACGCAATTACGATGTGGCTGAACTTAAACGCTTCCGCGATCAGGTACGACACATGTGTGCTCGACGCATCATAGACGTTGATATTCGTCATGCCCTTTTCAACAATCTTGCTCGCGAGCGCAAACGCCGCCGATTCGGTGTTGCCGTACATTGAACCGTAGACAAGCAGCACGCCTTTCTGTTCTGGTGTATACGTTGACCAGTGGACGTATTTGTCGACGATGTAGTTGATGTCCTCCGGCTTTCTCCAGACCAAACCGTGGAGCGAACAGATGTATTTCACCTGTGGAAGCAGCGGTGCTGCCTTGCCGATTAAGTGCTGAACTTCCGGCCCGTACTTACCGACGATATTGCACAGATAGCGGCGTGCTTCGTCGATCCAGTCACGGTCGTAGTTTACTTCGTCGGCAAAGAGTTTACCGTCGAGCGCCATGAATGAACCGAACGCATCGGCAGAGAACAGCACGCCGTTCGTCACGTCGAGCGTGATCATGACTTCCGGCCAGTGTACCATCGGCGCCTCAACAAAAGCCACAGTGTGTTTGCCGAATGAGAACGTGTCGCCTTCTTTGACCTGATGGGTTTTGTAGTCATCAGGATTATAGGCAAACTGGCGCATCAGCATAAAGCCTTTTTCCGTGGAAATGATGGTGATGTCCGGGAACCGCAGCAGGATTTCGGTGACCGATGCCGAGTGGTCGCATTCCATGTGGTTGACGACCAGATAATCCAGCTTGGTGCGTCCATATTTTTTGAGCAGGAACTCGATGTTTTCCATGAGCTGCGGGCTCGACGTCCATTCAACGGTGTCAAACAGGATGGTGTTTTTTTCGTCGAACAACACATATGCGTTGTAGCTCACTCCCTTGGGAATCGGATGCAGGTTTTCAAATAATGTCAGCCGATGGTCATGCCCGCCGACCCACCATACATCTTTGGTAACTTCACGTACATTGTACATAATGTAATCTCCTATAAAACTCCGCGTCGGCTTGGGGTGCCAAGCGCAACGCATAGTACGCCGCAGGGGCGCGAATCGCAGTTTCTGCCGCAGCAGAAACCGCATTGTCCCAACAGCTGCCGGAGCAGCCGTCAGAAACTATTTCACTTCGATAAAGCGGTCCTTTGCTTCTGCGCAGTCCGGACAGACGAATTCTTCCGGCAGGTCTTTGAACAGCGTTCCCGGTGCGATGTCCGCATCTTCCGAACCGTTTTCCGGAACGTATTCGTAGCCGCAGCCCAGACAGACGTAGCGCGGGCCGATTGGTGTGGGCTTCGGTACCGGCGGCCGCTTCATCTTGACGTACGGAGATGCAGCAGGCTGCTTCTTTCCGCGTCCGAGTGCATCTGCGAGCAACGGCAGGATTTCGTTGACGTCTCCAACAATGCCGTAATCGCAGTTCTTGAAGATGGGCGCATTTCCATTCTTGTTGATCGCCACGATGGTCGATGCCGTCTTGATACCTTTCAGATGTTGCACCGCACCGGAGATACCACAGGCGATGTACAAGTTGCCACTGAATTTCTGTCCCGACATACCGACGTAGCGACTGATGGGCACGTATTTGAGCGTTTCCGCAACCGGCCGCGAAGAACCGATCGCAGCGCCGGCAGCCTGTGCCAAATCTTCAATAAGCCGCCAGTTTTTCTGGTCACCGATACCACGACCGCCGGAAACGACGCGTTCTGCCGTTACAATCGGGGTGTCTTTGTCGATACCGACCGAGAAGTCATATCCTTGGCCTTTCAGTTCAGCGACGAGCGCATTGACTTTTTCCTGCGCGCTGCCTTCGCGGAAAATCTGGTTTTTGCGCAGGCCGGTTACAGCGAGTTTCTTCATCGGTCTGCCACCGCCGCCGCCAGCACCGCCTGAATCACGCGCCAAGCGTCCGAGGATCTTCGATGAAATGACGAGCCGCTGGATTTCGTTCGTTCCTTCGTAGATGGTCGTGATCTTTGCGTCGCGGTACATGCGTTCAACCGGAATACCCTTGATATAGCCGGTGCCGCCGTGGATCTGGAGCGCGTCGTTCGTTACCTCAAGCGCGATGTCCGAAGCGTACATCTTTGCCATGGCAGACTGCATGCCGTAATCCTCGTGGTGCTCTTTGAGCTCTGCCGCAGAGTAGATGAGGAATCGGGCACAGCGCAGTTTTGTGGCCATATCCGCCAGCTTAAATGCAAGGTTCTGCTGCGCGCCGATGGGTTTGCCAAATTGTTCGCGTTCTTTTGCGTATTCAACGGCTTCTTCGTAAGCACCCTGTGCAATGCCGAGCGCCTGTGCTGCGATGCCGATACGGCCGCCGTCAAGCGTGGACATGGCGATTTTAAAGCCTTCACCCTCTTTGCCGAGCAGGTTTTCTTTCGGAACTTTTACGTCGTTGAAGACGAGTTCTGCTGTTGAGCTGGAGCGAATACCGAGTTTGTTGTAGTGTTCGCCGAAGTCAAAGCCTTTCCAGCCTTTTTCAACGATGAACGCGCTGATACCCTTGGTGCCGATGTCCGGCGTGGTAACGGCAAACACGACGTAAATATCCGCTTTCGGCGCATTCGTGATGAATATCTTGCCGCCGTTCAAGAGCCAGTGGTCACCCTTGTCCACCGCGGTGGTTTCTGTGCCGCCAGCATCGGAACCGGCATTCGGTTCGGTCAGACCGAACGCACCGATTTTTTCACCGCGCGCAAGCGGTACCAGATACTTTTTCTTCTGCGCTTCGGTACCGAATGCTGCGATGGGGTACGACCCCAGCGAAACGTGCGCGGACAGGATAACGCCCGTGCCGCCGTCAACGCGGGAAAGCTCTTCCACCGCGATGGCGTAGCTGATGACGTCCAGTCCTGCACCACCGTACTCTTTTGGATACGGAATCCCCATCCAACCGTTTTGGCCCATCTTCTTGACAACTTCAGTAGGAAACTCGTTTTTTTCATCAAGGTCAAACGCAATCGGCTTTACTTCCGCCTCAGCGAATTTCCTGATTTTAGACCGCAGTTCCTCATGTGCTTCAGTTGTTTTGAATAACATGACATACCTCCTCATTTTTTTAGTCAGGCTTCATTGTCCACTGTGCTCTTTTATTGAAAAAAATGCGACCGTCACCGGTCTGCACCTCTTACAATAACTTACGACAAAAACAATTTAGCAATTCCATAGATGTAATTATATCATAGTATTTTTAATCGTCAAGTTAAAAATTTTGAAAATGACTAAAAATTTGCCGAATAGGGGCGGTACGTACGACAGGGCAGCGCCGCCGGTACACTGCCGGAAGCCGTCTTTTAAAACGCCGGTGGACATCGGTGTGCTGTACCGTGCCCCCGGAAGCACGGTACAGCGGCCAGTCGAGCAGGAAAAAATTATTGTCTTTCCCGTGCCGTTGTAGTATACTGAACCACGGGCTGTTCTCACCGGCGGTGCGCGTCATTGTGTTACTGCACGCCACCGGTACACGGGCGGTTCTTCTTTCATATTTTTATTGAGGAGGCTTCTATGGCTAAAAAACGGGGCATGCTCGAAAGCATGGCAAACGGTACGTCGCAGTTTATGTACAAATTTCTGCCTGACGCATATCTGTTCGCGGTTATATTGACGATCGTGGTGTTTATCTTTGCAACGATTGTTCATGGTTCGGTGATCAACGTCGTAAAGTTCTGGGGAACGGGCGTATGGGGACTTTTGGCGTTTTCCATGCAGATGGTTTTGGTGCTGGTTACGGGGCACACGCTTGCATTGGCAGCGCCGTTCAGAAAGTTGCTCGACGCGCTGTCGAACATCCCAAAGACGCCGGTGCAGGGAATTGCGCTTGTTTCTATCGTAGCGTATGTAGCGTGCATCTTGAACTGGGGATTTGGCTTGGTTATCGGTGCTATTCTGGCAAAGGAAGTTGCCCGCAAGATTAAAAATATTGACTATGCGCTGCTCATTGCTGCGGCATATTCAGGATTCGTGCTCTGGCACGCTGGATTTTCTGGCTCGGTTCCACTGACACTCGCGAACGGCGACTACGTGGTGGGCGGCGTGACGCTCGCACGGCAGATACCGACCGGGTACACCATCTTTGCCCCGTACAATATCTTCATCGTTCTGGTGACGCTCGTGGTGCTCCCGATTGTCAACTGCCTGATGCACCCGAAAGCGGAAAACCTCGATCCGAGCCACATCGTTGATCCGGCAGCGCTTGCGGAAGAGCCGCCGGTGACGGTCACAAAAGATATGTGGAAGACCATGACGCCGGCGGAAAAACTTGAAAATTCCGTTGTTCTCAACGTCATCGTCGCTGTGCTCGGATTCACCTATATCGTTTATTACTTTGGATTTACCAAAAATCCTGATTTGAACTTGAATATCGTCAATTTAATTTTCTTGATGTTGGGCATCTTACTCCACGGCACGCCGCGCCGGCTTTTGAACGCTGTCGGTGAGGCAGCAAAAGGAGCAGCGGGAATCATCTTGCAGTTTCCATTCTACGCCGGTATTATGGGCATGATGGTGGGAACGAACGCCGCCGGTGTTTCGCTCGCTGGCGTTATCTCCCGATTCTTTGTGAGCATATCAAACGAGCGCACCTATCCGTTCTTTACGTTCTTGAGCGCCGGCGTGGTCAATTTCTTTGTGCCGTCCGGCGGCGGTCAGTGGGCGGTACAAGGCCCGATTATGATGCCGGCCGCCACCGATCTGCTGGATAAGCTCTATGGTTCAGGCGTGACGGAGGAAATGGTGCGGGTGTATCATGCAAAGACCGGTATGGCGATTGCCTACGGGGACAGCTGGACGAACATGATCCAGCCGTTCTGGGCGTTGCCGGCGCTCGGCATCGCGAAGCTCGGTGCACGTGATATTATGGGCTATACGCTCATCGTGCTTTTGTTCTCAGGCATTATCATCAGCGCGGGATTGCTTTTGTTCTAGGGGTGTCCTTGCAGCGTTCTAGGGCCGGTGCTCTGCCTGTCATGGCGGTGTGCGTATTCACGCCGCCGGCGGTCGGCACCGTGCTTTTTTCTGCCCGGTTATAGTATGTCTATGGCAGCTGTGTACGGAATACTCATCCCGTTTGTTGGGACAACGCTCGGGGCGCTCTGTGTTTTTTTATTGCAGAGAGACATCAGCGCCGGCGTACAGCGGTTGATGTACGGCTTTACGTCAGGTGTTATGGTGGCCGCTTCGGTGTGGTCGCTCATTATGCCGGCGTTGAGTGCAGCGGTCCCGATGGGACGACTCGCCTTTATTCCCGCTGCCGTTGGCATTGCGCTCGGCATGGCGTTTTTATTTGTGCTCGATGTGGTGACGCCGCACCTCCACGTTGATGCGACCGGTCCTGAAGGGCCGGAATCCCGCTTAAGCAAGACGGTCATGCTCTGCCTCGCGGTGACAATTCACAACATTCCTGAAGGGCTCGCTGTGGGGGTGGTGTTTGCCGGCGTAGCACACGGTACCATCAATGCGGCGGAGGCGTTCGTTCTGTCGCTTGGCATCGCTATTCAGAATTTTCCTGAAGGGGCGATCATCTCACTGCCGCTTGCCGGGGAGGGCAACGGAAAAAGCAAGTCGTTTCTGTATGGCTTTTTGTCGGGCGTGGTGGAACCGATCGCTGCGGTGATTGCGTTTTTTCTGACCGGGCTCGTGGTGCCGCTCATGCCGTACCTACTTTCGTTTGCGGCGGGCGCCATGCTTTTTGTAGTGGTTGAAGAGTTGATTCCCGAAGCCTCAGACCGGCGCCATTCAAACAACGGCACGGTCGGCTTTGCCATCGGTTTTATCGTTATGATGGCGCTCGACGTAGCGCTCGGATAAGGGATAATTTTTAAGCAGTGATGCTTTGAAAACACAGGCAGTGCGATTACGACGTGCGGTACAAACGATGCCCGGCTCGTGTGCGTTGTGCGTCTCTTTTTGATGACACGTATGGGGGACTGCAACGCTATAGAGCGGACGCAGAACAGCACACGGTGGCGCTCCCCGCAGGCGCTGCCCTACGTTTTCTCTTTTCCTATTCGCGGTTCCAGTTGCCCCGGTCAGGGTAGTATGACCACAAGCACACATCGTCACCGTTTCCCGTAGAGGTCGATTCAGTGCCGCGGAATGTCGCCGACGCGTAGAGCGTGTTGGCAGTCTCTGTTTTTGTGGGATCGAGCGAAAACAGCAACGGGATGCGGTACGGCGTATTGAGCGCTGAATCAGCGTTGGTGGCAAACGACGCAGTCCGCCCGTCGAGTGAGCCGTCACTCTTTAAACTGATGCGTACAAGCCCGCGGCCGTTTGAACCGACGATAACAGAGTCGCTGTTTACTGCGAGCGAAACGACTTCTCCGCCGGCATCGCATTCATCCCATACTGAACCGTCTGTCGACGATTTGAGCGTGGAGCCCGCTGCACGGTAGATGCGGCTGGAGCTCGTGCCAGCGGCGGTTGTATCAAAAAGATAATAGTTCGAACTAAAATATACTGCTGCGTTTGTGCTGCTGCTGGGCGAATCTCCTAATATACCGCTGACCGTGCTGCCGAGGTTATTTTCTGTGACCATGGAAAGCTCATAGACGCTGCTGCCGACACGTACGTACGCTTTTCGATGTGTTGCTTCGGCCGCATTGGTGCAAAAGATGTTGACCGTGTTGTTTTTGTCGTACGACCATGTGTACAGATGATCCCATGTAGCCGTATCCGTTGAAAAGTAGAGTACGATCTCTGATGGCTCCGTTTCTCCCGATTTGTTTTCAAATCGAGTGCCGAGCGCGTAGAGCTTTGTGTTGTCCGCGGCGAGTTTCGTGATGTAAAGGCCGGAATAGGTACCGCTGTACGGATCGTATGACAGCGCCGAATCCGGTGCGGATAGTCGTTGCCATGCACCGTGGTGCGAGGCGTCTTTTCCTTTGGTGTAGATTGCTCCGTTTTGAGTATACAGGTTATCATTGAAGCGCACGAGTGAATTGACGGTGCCGCGTATGGTAGCGCTTTCAAGCGGCACTTCCCAGCGGATTTTAGGGAACATAGGATCATTGCACGCCATAAACAGCAGCGGTGCACAGAGAAAAAGCGCTCCGAAAACTATTTTTTTTTCACTGCGTGTCATACCGATTCTGAAACAGTCCGTATCCATAAAAAATCGTGCGCATAAACGCGCTGCATTAAAAATGATACCGTGCGCCGATTTCGGCGGTCATAAACAGCCCGTAGTCGTACGTGCCGTATCCGCTCCGCGGTTCTTCCTTATACCATTGCGGCAGGTAGAGGAACGTTGTTCCGAGACCGAAAGACCAGTTTTCGTTCAGGCGAAAATACATGCCAGCTTCGGCACCGAGTACCAACCCCGGAAAATATTTGAAGCTTTGATATGCTTCAAACGCCATACCGATGTTGAGGCTCAGAGGAAATTCAAACCGCCATGCGGTCGGCTGAAAAGTCACACTTGCCGTCATCGGGATGGTGTAAAATACTCTGCTGCCAATCGTCGGATTGTAGGTGAATGTAACGTTGCCTCCGACGGCAAGCCAGCTCAACAGAAACCGGTGATAACCGAGCTGTATCGCGCCGCCGACGTGCAGCTGCTTGCTGAAGTTGAGCGGGAAAAACGGCATCAGTTTGATGCGGATGAACTGGTCACCCGGTACGTTTTTCGGATATATACGGTGCACCTGATTTTCTTCCGGTGGAGTATCATCCTCATCAGAAAAAATCAACGGTGAACACGTTACCGCTATAAGCATACACAATACGACACGTTTCATCAGTCACCTTAATAAGCCTCAGGACAACGGGCGATGTTTTCCATCGGCCATTGTCACGGAGGCGCATCCGTGTGGGAACGGAAGCAGTAGTTCGGGCAGTTGGTGCGGCTATGCGGTATGACCGGCATTCATCTGTTCCCTGATGGAATAATTTTCCGCAATCAAGTATACTGCACGTTGTGCCGCATCTACCGGCACAGACAATCATAGCATGTACCGCGTGATTTTTCAATCGATATGTAAAATCACTGAGGCCGTGCCTGGGTTACACAATGGGAATGATTATTGACGGAAAACAGATGGCGGTGGATATCCGCAGGGAAGTGGCGGTTCGGGTGGCACGGCTTACGGAACGCGGTGTCATACCGTGCCTTGCGGTTATTCTGGTGGGAGACGATCCGGCGAGCGTGTCGTACGTTGCGGGAAAACGGCAGGCGCTCATGGCGGCCGGTATGGCAGATCGATCGATCCGGCTTCCGGCAGATACGACGGAGGCAGAGTTGCTTGCACATATTGCAACGTTGAACGCTGATACGGCCGTTCACGGTATTCTGGTGCAACTGCCGCTGCCGGCGCACATCGACGAAGGGAACATACTCGTGGCAATTCGGCCAGACAAAGACGTTGACGGCTTTCATCCGGTAAATATCGGTAAACTGGTGATAGGGCAGCGCGCGCCGATACCGTGCACGCCGCAGGGTGTTGTAACGATGCTCAAACGAACTGGCATACAAACCGACGGCGCGCGGGCGGTTGTTGTCGGCCGTTCGAATATCGTCGGAAAGCCGCTCGCCCTGCTGCTCTCCCGGAAAGAGTACAATGCGACGGTGACGCTGTGCCACACGGGAACGCGGCATCTGTCGGAGATAACCGCGGCGGCGGATATCGTCATTGCTGCGGTAGGACGGCCGGGTGTCATTACGCGCGCTATGGTTAAACCGGGGGCCGCCGTCATCGATGTGGGGGTGAACCGCATTCCTGACGCGACAAAAAAAAGCGGGTATCGCCTTGTTGGCGACGTCGACTTTGACGCGGTGCAGGCGGTTGCCGCATATATTACGCCGGTGCCGGGCGGAGTCGGTCCTATGACCATTGCGATGCTCATGCAGAATACAGTGGCGGCGGCAGAACAGGTGGCAGCATGCCCGACGTGATGAGGTGGGGCGGTCGCATTTTTTACGGAGGGGAAGCAGTGCCGCCCAAACGGTGTGACACTGCTTCTGTGTGAGTTTGTGTGCAGTGAAACTGCTCCGAAACTCGCTTATATACGTGTGCGCTCACGCGCACAAAATGCATAGTTCGGAAATTGATATTTCCTCACCTATGCATTTTTAAGGAGCGGTTAGAAACGTCACTGAAATAGCGTGACGTTTCTAACTCCGAGTTTCTTACAGAAACTCGCTTATATACGTGTGCGCTCACGCGCACTAAATGCATAGTTCGGAAATTGACATTTCCTCACCTATGCATTTTTAAGGAGCGGTTGATGCGTGATATACAAAACGAGCGGGATATGCGCGACGTCCCGCTACAAAAAGTCGGAGTTCGTTCGCTTGAATATCCAGTGCAGGTGCTTGATAAAACGCACCGAGTACAGCGGACAACGGCGACGGTCGACTTATTCGTAAACTTGCCAGAACGGTTTAAAGGCACGCACATGAGCCGGTTTGTGGAGCTCTTTCACCAGTATCACACAGATGTGTCGCTCAATCGGTTTCTGTCGATGCTTGAAGAACTTCGCGTGCGGTTGTCTGCACAGCGCGCATACGGCACGATGACGTTTCCGTATTTTATAGAAAAAAAGTCGCCAGTGACAAATTCGCCCGGTATGGTTCGTTATACGTGTACTTATGAAGGACAGGTGGATGACAGTGCGCATGATTTTTTTGTGTCGGTTGCAGTACCGGTGACGACGCTCTGTCCGTGCTCAAAGGCAATCAGCGATTACGGAGCGCACAACCAGCGCGGTGTGGTGCGCGTCAAGGTTTTGTATTCATCGTTCTTTTGGATAGAAGACCTGATTGCCGTCATAGAGCGGGCGGCATCGGGCAGTTTGTATGCGGTTTTAAAGCGCCCTGATGAAAAAATGGTGACGGAACACGCCTATGACAATCCGCGCTTTGTAGAAGACGTGGTGCGCGAAGTCTATGTCGCCCTGCGGTCGTTTGCGATAGAAAAACCATTTTTGTGGTTCAGCGTTGAGGCGGAAAACTTTGAGAGCATTCATTGTCACAATGCATATGCATACACCGAATACGGCGCCAAACCTGCCGCATCCCCGCGGTAACGGTGGCCGCCCGGCGCCTGTTTTACTGCTTTCGTTATGGAAAAGAGGATGACGTATTTTTTTGAAACTTATGGCTGCCAGATGAATGTTGCAGAATCCGCTGCCGTTGAACGGCTGTTTGTGGCGCGCGGCTGGACACCGGCACCGACGGCACAGACAGCGGACATGGCGATCATCAATACGTGCTCGGTGCGGCAGACGGCAGAAAACAGGATCTTTGGCCGTCTCGGCTGGTACCGCGGGCTTAAAGCGGTTCGGGCGGGCGAACCCGGCGCTAAGGACAAGTCGCTCGGCGAAGCGGCTGCCTTCGTCCGCGATGGCGCACGGCCGCTGACGCTCGTTGTCATGGGGTGTATGGCGGAGCGACTGCTCACATCGTTTCAGGCGGACTTTCCCGTTATCGATTATGTGGTCGGTACGTTTGCAAAGCAGCAGTTTGGCGACATCATCACTGCCGTGGAGGAACGTCGTTCGGCATTCACTGTGGCCGATGCGCCGACATACACGTTTGCGCCGCTTTCGTATAAAACCGGAAGCTTTACGTCGTATGTACCGATTATGCACGGCTGCAATCAGTTCTGTACGTTTTGTATTGTGCCGCACGTGCGGGGTAGGGAAGTATCCCGTCCAGTAAAAGACATCATGGCGGAAATCGACGCACTTTCGCAGTACGGCGTTCGTGAAATCACCTTGCTCGGACAGACGGTTGATGCGTATTACGGAGAGACGGAGCAGGGGAGTGGACAGTACTGTGATTTTGCCGCGCTGCTTGAGACGATTGCAGCGCACCTACGGCACACAAAGTCGTCGATTGGCTGGGTGCGTTTTCTGTCGAGCCACCCGAATAGCTTAAACGATGCGGTTATCGAAGCGATTGCAACGCATGACGTACTCTGTCCGCATATCCATCTAGCGGTACAGCACGGTTCCGACGATATATTGAAACGCATGAATCGCCGTTACACCGTGAGCGACTATCTGGCCGTGGTAGAGCGGATTCGCGCACGGATTCCGCAGGTGTCACTGACAACGGATATTATGGTCGGGTTTCCCGGAGAAACAGATGCTGATGTTCAGTTGACACTCGATTTGATGGAGCGTGTCCGGTATGAAAATGCATTTATGTACTATTATAACCCGCGGGAAGGAACGCCCGCTGCGCGATTTACCGATCAGGTTTCTGTAAAAGAAAAAAAACAGCGGCTGTCAGCGGTCATCGCGCTCCAAAAACGGATCACAAAAGAGGAAATGCACAAACGATTGGGCACAGTCACTCGCGCGCTCGTTGAATCTGTCTCCCGGGACAGTACCGCGGAAGTGTTGGCAAAAACGCCACAGGATGAACGCGTTGCATTCGCGGCAGATAAGCGCAGCATCGGGGAGTTTGTAACAGTGCGTTTGGACACCTGTGCCGGAGAGACGTTTCGCGGAACGCGCGTTTCGTGACGGACACGGGCGGAAAGTCGTCCAGATGTACCGTGATGGTGCTACCCGATATGCGGCGCCCCTCTGCTATTCGCCTTTTCCGCTCACCATCCACGGCGCTTTTTCTTTGAGCGCCTCCATGTCAATTCCCGACACCAGCTCCTCCACCGACTCCAGCAAATCTTTCAATCTGTCGAGCATATTTTGAATGTAGATGAAGTAATACACCTGCGTCCCTTTTTTGTGACTCGTAATCATGCCGGTGTCTTTGAGGATTTTCAAGTGATGCGAAATCGCCGGGCGCGAAAGCTGCGTTTTTGCGGTAATGCCCGCCACGTCCATGCCGTCCGCTCCCGCTTCCGCAAGGATAAGCAGAATGCGCTGACGCATTTCATCACCGAGCGTAAACATATACGGTCCGCAGATGAGAAATTGTTCGCGGATTTTTTTTATCTCTTTTTTAAGTTGATTTCGTAAAATGCCCACAATTTCTATCTCTGCATACCAGTATATAGTCATGCCCTGAAATTGTCAAACAAAAAAGCGTGTGACGGCAGCGCCGCGCCGCCGTAGGAGACGGACAACAACTTTCACGCAACCGCGCACGGCACACGAGGACGTTTTTTCAGAGCAAGCCACTCTGCACAGCCAGCTGCTCCGACTTCGCTCGCGCTCATTGCCGCGCGTTCCGCGCGGCAACTATCGGTCTTCGCATCTGGGCTAGGCTGTATCGCTTCAACATGCGCTGCTGTGCAAAGTTTCTATCGCGCCGCCGCTCACGCTGCTCGAATCATCATACCTCGCTGCAAGCGACGAGGTATGGCAGTCGGCTTTCATACCCGTATTTGCAACGCAAGTGTCGGAGTAGTCCCCCTTCCGCGCGAATAAAACAGCGCAGGAAAACTGATTCCCACGCTGCAAAATTTTTTTGTGTGGTTATTTCACTATGCAAAGAACATAGCGGTTTTCGCTGTCTTTGCAAAAATCGAGCGTGCAGCCAGCAGGAAGGCAGCCGAATAGAACGCCATCTGTTTGATGAGGAGCCTCTTTTTTCATTGTAACCGTTTCACTGTTCACTGTTCCAACATATGGCAGCTTTGCCTCACCGTCAATATAGGAACAATCGAGCATAAGCCATGCACCGCCATCGTTCATGAATACTGTCTCATATTTAAAAATAAAACGCACTCCAGTTGTATCGTTCGCTCGTACCACAGTCGTTTGGGGCGTGGCGGAATTTTCCACGCGGCTTCTCTCAGTCGGAGCATCCCATATATCACCGAAAGTACCAAAATGCGTATACCGCGTTATCTTCGCTATGTTTAAATCTTTGTCGGTATGATTGGTAATGATAAATTCAACCGCATGCGGATAGTTGTCAGATAAATCTTCGTCAGTATCTTTCACGCCTGAAGTGCCAGGAGTACATGAACCGAAAAGCAACAGCACGGTTGCAAGCGTTGTAATCGTTAAAATACGAAAACAGAGTTTTTTCATTTTTTCCTCCTGTCTGGTGTTGCATGCGGTGCCGCATTACCACGATTTCCCCCTGATGAGTTGCCCGTTCTGCTCGGCCAGTTTGGGTTTGCAGGCGGCGCATGCGGTGGAACTGCTGTAGGCTTTGATTTATTTGCCATATATCCTCCTTAAACAATATACGATATGTTTGTTATATTTTGTAAATAATATATACCGCTGTCAAGGAAAAGTGTATGCTTTTTACTGATTTGTGGTATTTCGCATATGGGTGGGTGCAGGAATTTTTTGCGATTTTTGTGCGTGCACAAATTGTTCGCAAAAAATGGGCACATGTTCCACAGTTTCGAAAGTTGTTACATTCGTGAGCGCACACGTAAATACGCAAGTTTGTGAAGCACCCTGTGACGGAGCTTCGCAAACTGCAAGTTAAAATGCGCACGTTATTTCAGCGGCGTTTTTAAAACTCTTTAATTTTGAACAGTGAACGATTTTTCAAAATCGAAAGCTGTTCAAAACCGCGCGGGCGCTTGAAGCTACGCTGCGAGAACGCAATGCAATGAAAACGCGTAATCAATGGGCGAGTTTTCCGTGAAAACTCGAATTTAAAATACACGCGCCATTTGAGCGTGTATTTTAAACGTTCCTTGAAATTGCACAAGCGAGCAAGTCTCAACTTGCGAGCGCGTGCAGTTGGTGCGCGGCTGCACGAAGTGCAACGTCACCGGCGACGGTGCGCTTACGCTCATACTGACCAGCTACGTGAATAAGCACAACATTGAACGCCACAAGCTTGAAGCGGTGTTTTAAACATATAT
>JAFUFE010000109.1 GCA_017470085.1 Treponema sp. | reverse complement strand
GGTGGAGCGATGGCAGCCCCATCACCGCGGAAGATATCCGAAACGCATGGCTCGATCTGTTGACACACACCGGGGCGCCGTATAGCTCGCTACTCGACATCGTGGCAGGTGCTCAAGACTACCGCACCGGACGCCTGCCGCGCGAATCCGTAGCGCTCTCTGCACCCGACCCCACCACATTGACCGTACGCCTGGTTGAACCCGCAGGGCATCTGCCGCAGCTTTTGTGCCACGGCGCGCTCGCGGCAGTCAAACCGGATCGGACGCTCTCCAGCGGGCCGTTCGTTGTGACAGCGCACACGCGAGAAGCACTCACGTTGAAGAAAAACGAACACTACTGGGACACAGATGCGGTCGGATTTACGGAGATACTCATCCAGCGCATCGATGACGACGATGAAGCAGCGTTTCAATTCAATACCGGAAACGTGGAGTGGCTCATGGAACACAGCGCCCCTGCTGCGATTTTAAACGCAGATGCCGTTCACATAACGGCAGAGTTTGCAACGCTCTTTTTGTTTTTCCGCGCGAACGGCGGCATCTGGGACAACTCGGCGATGCGAGCGGCGCTCCTTGAAGCCGCGCCGTGGGAAAAACTCCGCGCAGGATTTTTACTTCCCGCCACCACACTGCTCTATCCGCTTCCTGGCTATCCCGCCGTAGCCGGCTACGACTATACTGATCCCGCTGAAGCCGCACGCCGTATGGAAGCCGCCCGTGCAGAAGCGGGCAAAACTTCCCGCGAACCGCTGACGCTCACGTTCGCCATACAGGCAGGAGCCGCATACCTTGAGCCGATTCTGTACGCGCTCCGCGAAGCGTGGGAGCCGCTCGGCGTACAGGTGCTGCCGCAGGTAGTGTACGGCGACTATTTTAGTGCGATTGATACGATTCAGGCAGACCTGTTCGTCTACAACTGGATCGGCGACTTTGCCGACCCGCTCGCATTTTTGGAGCTGTTCCGCGGCGGCTCATCGCTCAATCAGAGCGGCTGGCACAATGACGCATACGACGCGCTGCTCTCCGAAGCGAGCCGGCTCTCCACAAACGAACGGTACACGGCGCTCGCGCGCGCGGAACAGATCCTGCTCGACAGTGCAGAAATCATGCCGCTCTCCCACCTGATCAGCGTACACGTCATCAACACAAACATCGTTGGCGGCTGGAGCGCAAATGCGATAAACATTCACCCGTTCAAATATCTCTTCCGAAAACCGGATAACCAGAGGATGCCCGGCATTATCTAAACGCTCCCTGTGCAATTCGCGGTGCCATACAGAACGAAACGGCGGATTCTAGCAACGGTAGCTGCTGTTTTACCCGTGAAAGCAGCAATGCATCACGATGCGCACCGATCCGCAGGTGGCGTGCGCGCACAGCCGACTGGTACCCATACAGCAGCATATGGCCGCCCGATACCGAACAGCAACATCCATTGCACAAAAACACACCGCTTCGGACACGCCGAGCCCGCGCCGGAGGGGCACCGTTTCCGCTGTGAGCGCGGTATGCGCCCACAGCGGAAATGAGCGACACGCGAACCCCGGAGGGGCGGCTTACCGAACAATCTGCTCCCCACATATTGTAATTGCTGCTTGCGATTTTTGCCATATCGTCCTATAATAAATATGAAATGCATTAGCAACGCATGAATTTTACGTACGCTATAAGGAAACACACATGGTCATTCTTACATTGAACTGCGGTTCATCATCCGCTAAGTATCAGGTCTATGATTGGGACAACAAAACCGTGCTCTGCACCGGTGTTGTCGAGCGCGTTACACAGGCAGGTTCAAGCATTACCCACAAGGTCGGCAGCAAAAAGACGGTCGTTGAAAGTCCCTGCCCCACGCACAAAGAAGCGATCGAACTCATCATGAAGGAGATCACCGACAAAGAGGTGGGCGTCATTCCAGACATGAGCGTCATCGGTGCGGTTGGCCACCGGTTAGTGCACGGCGGAGACAAGTTCACCAAGTCCGTCATCATCACGCCGGAGGTTATTGAAACCTTCCGCGAAGTGCAGGACCTTGCCCCGCTCCACAACCCGGCGAACATCATGGGCATTGAGGCGGCGCAGAAAGTGCTGCCGGGCGTGACGCACTGCGCCATCATGGATACCGCGTGGCATCAAACCATGCCGATGTCTTCATATATCTACGCTATACCGCGCGAATGGTACACCAAGTATCACATCCGTCGCTACGGCTTCCACGGTACGTCGTTTCTGTACACGGCAAAGCGCGCGGCAGTTCTGCTCCACAAACGGCCGCAAGACACGAACCTGATTATCTGCCACCTCGGAAACGGCGCGTCGCTCAACGCAATAAAGTACGGCTGCTCCATTGACACGTCCATGGGATTCACTCCGCTCGAAGGGCTTATCATGGGAACGCGCGCCGGTAACATTGACTCAGCGATTATCTTTTACCTCGTCAAACAGATTGGCATGTCCACGCAGGAAGTGGAAAACGCGCTCAGCAAACAGTCAGGGTTGCTCGGCATTACCGACGGCAAATTTTCCGACGCGCGCGACATCGAGCAGGCAGCGGCACAGGGCAACCAGCTGGCACAGCTCGCACTCGAAATGTCGGCCATCCGCATAAAAAAGTACATCGGTTCATACAAAGCGATGCTCGGCAACATCGACGCGGTCGTCTTTACCGCGGGAATCGGCGAGCACTCGGTTTCACAGCGCGCCGCTGCGCTTGAAGGGCTTGAGCCGCTCGGCATCGTTTTGGACAAAAACAAGAACATTCTGGCGTCCCGCACGGGATCAGAAACCTGCATCAGCGCGGAATACAGTCCCACAAAAGTGTTCGTCATACCGACCGACGAGGAGCTCGTTATGACGGAAGACACCTATGCGCTGCTGAAAGGAACGTATGACATTCACACAAAGTTTACCTACAGCTTCCAGGACCCGCAGTATGTAAACAAAGCGCGCGCGGCAAGCTTACAGGAAGAACTTGCCGAACATCCTGACCTTGAGCAGGTGCTAGCGCGTCCGTAAGCGAGTACCGGGTAACCGTAAAAAAATCCTGCGTATACGCAGGATTTTTTTATTCGCCCGCTAGCGCTGTATGCTTTCGGCCTTTATCCGCTGCATGATGTCTTCCCCGGAAAGGAGCCGCACCAGCTCCATGGCGAACTGTTCCGCGCACCCCGGACCGCGCCCGGTGACGACGTTTCCGTCGGTTACGAATGGTACGTCGGGAACAGAGATGCTTCCCTGCATCGCATCGGCAGCAGAGGCCGAGCTTGAATCCCCTGCGCGCTCCATGCCGGGATAGCACGTGTAGCGGCGCCCGCGGAGAATGCCCGTCTGTGAAAGCACCACGGCCGGCGCTGCACAGAGGGCGGCAACAATTTTTCCCGCAGCAAAACACGTTGTAAGAAAAGTGCAGAGCGCTGTGTCCGCCGCAAGATTCGCTGCACCGGGCATGCCGCCGGGGATATATGCCGCGTCGGGGAGCGCGCCATTCAATTCTGCCAGATAGCGCGCGAGCGGCAAATCGACATGCACCGACAGCCCGTGTGCACCGGTCACCACCGTATCGGCACCGCCGGCGGCGATAATTGGCACCATCACCTGTGCCCGGCGCAGATAGTCAATGACGGTGACCGCTTCAATCTCTTCAAATCCATCCGCTAAAAAAACAGCGCAGCTTTTCATGGCCACTCCTCCAGAACCGTCTGTCTGTAGCACGGTGCGCGAAACGTATTGCGCACGTCTGCTGCCGCACGCGATAGTCGTATTCGCAATAGTACATCTGCCGTTAACCGGCCTTCTATTGTAAAATGATGCATCTATTCTGTCAACGTGATACTTGCCAAGCTCCCTAACTCATGCTAAAGTAAACGCCGTGAAGAGTGTTATCATCATTGGCGGACCACCATTATTCCAAAAATTCCTAAAAGATAAACTCGCTGCGGAAAAAGTGACCGTAACGGTTGCAAAATCGCACAACGACGGCTTTATCAAGTTGCGCTCGAATCTGCCCGACCTTATCATCATCGATACGGGTGACGATTTTCAGGCGTTCTATCAATTTTTAGAGGACAAATTCAAAAACCCGAACATGACGCAGATCCCAGTCATTGCAGCGGGAGCTGCCGTCGACCGTACGAAAATTCAACTCGTTATGAAATTCGGCGTGGTCAAATATTTTACCAAACCGATAAAATTCGATTTACTCTTTGAAGCCGTTGGACGGATACTGCGGCTTTCGCTTTCTATGGACGTTACGCCATGTGTGCTTGATCTTCACCGGAATGGCGACATCATCTTTATTGAAATTGCACAGGCATTGAACCGAGAAAAAATCGCCCTTTTAAAATATAAACTCGCAGAGATAATCGAAAAAGAAAAGCTGCAAAGCCCGAAAATCGTCTTGATGCTGTCAAACCTTGAACTGACATTTTTGGATACGCCGAATCTTGAACTGCTGCTCGACAGCATACTCGACCACCACACCGTCAAGCCGCGCAATGTAAAAATACTGTCGTTTGACAACTTTACCAAAGAATTGGTTGCTGGACACTCGCAATACGCCGGCATCGATGTTGTTGAAAATATTTCAGAGGTTCTCACCGCGCTCGCAGGAAATACCGCCACTGTGAACACGTCCGACTTTATTGCGGATAAGATTTTGACCCCCATGCACGACGATGACGGAACCTCGATCGAAACGCGCTTTCATTCTGATGGCGGCGTTATCCAAGACGTAGACGACGACACCATGACTGACCTACGTATCGCGCTGGTAGACGATGACGCCGTTACGTTGACGCTGTTAGAAAATGCGTTTAAGGCAGTTCGCGCCACCTGTGATCTCTATTCAAGCGGCGCAGAATTCATGGCGGGGGTGAAACGTTATCACTACGATTTAATCGTTCTTGATATTTTTATGCCGGGTATATCAGGATTTGACATTCTGCGGCGTCTCCAAACGGAACAGAACGTAGCACCAGTTATTATCTATTCACAGGCAACACAGCGGGAAGCGGTGATGCAGGCGTTGAACATGGGTGCAAAGCAGTACATAGTCAAGCCGCAAAAACCTGAATCGCTCGTGCAACGGGCACTTGAACTGCTGCATGGTTAAAGCACATCTTGTACCAGACCAAAAAATCAATCTTCTGGCGAACACCGTTCACGAAATCAGGACGCCGGTACAGACAATCATCAGTACGCTTGAGTTTCTATCAGATACCCCCCTCAATGATGAGCAAACCGAATACGTCCGCCAGATACAGTTCAGCGCTGACGTGCTGCTGTCGCTCATCAACAATATATTGGACTATGCGAAGATACGCTCCCGCGAGTTCAAGCTGGAACACATTCCGTTCGACATCATACGCCTAACTGAACAGGTTGCCGATTTTGTAAGCATCGAAGCAGGTGGAAAGCAGCTTGAGCTCGTAACCGATGTTGACTATAGGGTGCCGCCGTCCGTCCTGGGAGATCCGACGCGCGTACAGGTAGTGCTCATCAACCTGATTAAAAATGCCGTTAAGTTTACGGCGAGTGGTTACGTACACATTGAACTGTACCGGAAAGACACGGACACGCTGCTGTTTACCGTAACCGATTCCGGCATCGGTATTCCCACAGAGAAACAAAAAAATCTGTTCTCTGATTACTACCAAGTGGATTCTTCAACGACGCGCACATACGGCGGTACCGGGCTCGGACTTGCCATTTGCCGCAGCCTCATCATAGCGATGCACGGGGAAATCGGCATGAAACCGAATCCGTACGGCGGTTCAATATTCTGGTTTACGATACCGCTCACACCGGCCCCCGCGCCCTCACCGCTCCCGCCTGAAGAATTTTTCGTACCGCGGGACACGCGCATCATGATTGTTGATGACAACGCGCTCGCGCTTAAAAGCATGGCGCGAAAGCTCGCATCGCTCAACCTCACCGCCGTTGAATGCGTCCAAACCGCGCAGGAAGCAGTGCTCGCCTTAGAATACGCGGCACAAATCGGCCAGCCGTTTAAGATAGTATTCATCGACATGGTGATGCCGCGCATCGATGGCTGGCATTTGGCAGCAGACATCAACGCACATCCGGCACTGCACGGAGTGAAGTGCTACCTTATGATACCTGAAGGGCAGCTTGGCTCTGAAGCAAAGATGAAACTGCTCCACTGGTTCGCCGGCTACTTATACAAGCCGGTCAAACAGGAAAAGCTCCGTGCTGTGCTGAACGCTACCTACGACCCGCCCATCGATGTAGAACCGTTTGAAACATCGCAGGCACCAGTAGCAGCAGACACGGACAGCACGGTGGCGCGCGGTATAACCATCCTTGTCGCTGAAGATCATCCGGTCAACCGGCAACTGTTATCTACCATTCTAAAAAAATACGGTGCCCGCGTGTATGAAGCAGAAAACGGAGCGGCGGCAGTCAAAGCGGTGCAGGCGCATCCCGAAATCGTCATGGTGTTTATGGACATACAGATGCCGGTGCTCAACGGCATTGCGGCAAGCAAACACCTGCTCGCGCACAAATACGCTGGCACTATTGTCGCATGCACGGCGAACAACGACGAAAACGATTTTTCGCTGTATCGAAACATCGGAATGCACGATATATTGGTAAAACCATTTAAACGCGCCGCCGTTAAAGCGCTCATCGAAAAATGGAAAACCACACATCCGAACGCTGTTTCCGCACAGCACAAAACGCCTGATCAAGCACAACCGGTAAAGCGCACCGTACCAGTTACAGCATTTCCGCTGTGGGACTGGACTGATTTTGAAGACACCATCGCAGGGAACAACGAGCTCGGCTGCAAGCTGCTCGAAGAATACTGCGCGCAAACAGAACGGCTCTTGCAACAGGCAGCAGCAGCACAGACGCGCAGCGACTTTGGCGAATTGGAGCGAATTGGTCACACGCTCAAAGGAAGCTCAGGGACGATTTCCGCCACACGACTTCAAGAGATTGGCCGTGCCATGGAACGGCAAGCGCATACCGCGCACGCCGAAAACTCAAAAAAAGCGCGTACCCTGTTCTTACGGGAGTTCGCTCGATTCAAACAACTCGCCGAAGGGTGGAGAAACGCACATGAAGACAAACTACCACACGCACACTGATTTTTGCGATGGCGCGGAAACGCCAGAAGCAATGGTACAGGCAGCGCTCGAGAAACAGTTTGACGTACTCGGTTTTTCAGGACACAGCATGTATCCGTTTGCCGCCGACTGGCACATTGCACCGCGCGCGCACGCAGACTACGTACAGGAAATTCACCGCCTTGCCGACGTATACCGCGACCGCATTGAAATCCTCTGCGGCTTTGAGGTGGACTACCTTCCCGGCATCTCGGTGCCGCACCCGTCACAGTTTGCGCCGTTTAAACCAGACTTCCTCATCGGTTCAGTACATTACATCGTGACGGACAGCGGTAACTTTACGGTGGATGATACCGCGGAAAACGTTCGCGCCGGCATTGAGCGCTGCTTCGGTGGCAACGCGCGCGAAGCCGTCTGCACTTATTTTTCGCTTGAACGCGACCTGCTCCGTGAAGCGACCTGCACGTTTTTAGGGCACTGCGATCTGTTCCGGAAGCGAAACGGCGTACTCCATCTGTTTGACGAGCGCGACTCCTGGTACCGTGATGAGCTTCGCGCCACCGCCACAGCGATAGCACACAGCGGCGTCATTGTGGAAATAAACACCGGCGCGATCACGCGGGGCGCCATGGACGATGTGTATCCATCAGCGGAATTTCTTTCGCTGCTCGCCGAACGCGGCGTACCGATCACCATCAGCTCTGACGCACACCGCGGCACAGACCTTGACGGCGCATTCGATCGCGCCGTACGCGCTGCAAAGGCCGCCGGCTACACTGAAATGCTGCTGCTCACCAGCGGACGCATCACAAGCCAAAAACTTCCCACCTGGTAACTAGCGGTTCCGGCGTTCTTCTTCTTCAGTACAGCTGACACACATCACCGCGTACGGCAACGCTTTCAGGCGTGCCTGCGGGATCTCCGTGCCACATTTTACGCAGATGCCGTACGTCCCTTCGCGGATGCGATCCAAGGCATTATCGATCGCTTCGAGCCGTGCAGAATCCTGTGCGCTCAACGTATCGAGTAGCGCACGGTCAACCGCATCAGAAGCGATGTCTACAATATCGCCTGCTTCACCCGATTTGACGAGACTTTTCATATCGTCATTCTGACTCGCAAGCGATTCCAAGAGCACCGTGCGCTGTTCTACCAGCTTTTTCTTGACACCATCAATAAATTTTTGATCCATAATTTTACCGATCTCCCTGTTCGTATTATAATTATCCCTCTGCAATATGTTGACAAGGGAAGTTGATTCGTACATACTAATATAAATAGAAACAGTGAAAAAAACAACT
>JAFUFE010000108.1 GCA_017470085.1 Treponema sp. | reverse complement strand
TCCAATTTTTGCTCACGCAAAAATTGTCCACCTATACCGCGCGTCCTTGCGCGGTGCTTTTTGCCAGCAGAGTTTGAATGTATGTCAGTTCGTTCTCCAGCATCCGTGCTGGAGAACTTTTCCCATTTTTTGTTAGCACAAAAAATGGTCGCATGTTCCGCGCGTACGACCTGCGGTCGTGTGCATAAAGGAAGTTTATTTTTACGCCATTGCTTTCGCGACGCGAGCGTCCGTGCAGCTGCTCACTTATGAACATACCGAAAGCGGTGGTGGCGCAACTGCTTTCGGTCAGCTGATGTGCGTTGTTTCCGCGTACATGCCGAGCAGACGCACCATGCTGACGTAGGGGCAGAGCGCGGTGAGCGCGTCCGTAACGATCGTTTCACTGCCGGCGTCGTCATCAGGGAGCTCCACATCAGCATAGAAACAGTAGTGCCACGGCTGTCCGTGCACCGGGCTCGATTCAAGGCGCGTCAGGTTGAGTGAACGGTCATCAAAAACGCCGAGGCATTTATGGAGCGCGCCCGGCTCATTTTTGACGGTGAACACGACCGACGCGCGGTTCGGCCGTTGCCCCGCACTCTCCCGACTGGAGTCCAGAAGCGGAGTATCATCTGTCGTACTAGTACAGCGACTTTTGGCGATAATCCAAAAGCGTGTATAGTTTGCCGGATCGTCTTCAATCGCGTCAGCAAGCAGCGAAAGCGTATAGTACGATGCCGTCACACCGCTTGCAATCGCGGCACACTCCGGACGCGAATGCCCAGCTACATATGCGGCTGCCTGTGCGGTGGACGTACAGTCAATTTTCTGCCATTCGGGATGCGCTGCCAGAAAACGGGTACACTGGCTGAACGCCTGCGGGTGCGAATAAACCGTCCGTACCGTATCGAGTGTCGCACCGGCACCTGCTAACAGCGCATGCTGGATGCGCAGATGTACCGCTCCAACAATGCTGATGTCCTCGAACTGCAAAAAATTGTCGTAGTTTTCATGAATTGAACCAGCGAGCGTATTTTCGATCGGTACCATGCCGTAGTCTGCCGAGCCATCGGAAACCATTTGAAAAATATCGTGAAATGAACCGACGGCATGAGGCATCACGGCGTCATCAAAATACCGCACGATTGCTTGTTCCGCATAGGCACCGCGTGTGCCACTGTAAGCACAGACTGGTATCCCCTGCTTTTCCCGACGAATACTGGGTGTACCAACCGCGCGTGACGCGCCCCAGAGCCGCGTGATTGATTTTCCCACTACCGGTGCAAGGGCTGCGATGTCGCGCATCAGCTTATCAAACTGTTCAGGATAGAGCGCCTGTGGACCGTCGGATAGCGCCTTTTCGGGCGTGCAGTGTGCTTCAACGATGATGCCGTCCGCTCCCGCTGCAATCGCCGCAAGCGCCATCGGCAGCACTTTGTCACGCACGCCGACGGCGTGACTGGGATCAACAATAACAGGAAGGTGCGTCATGCCGCGGAGCACCGGAATAGCAGATAAATCGAGTGTGTTGCGCGTCGCTTTTTCATACGTCCGTATACCGCGCTCGCACAAGATGATGCGGTCAGTCCCCGCCGACAGCAGATATTCGGCGGACATAAGCCATTCCTCAATCGTTGCCGAAAGTCCTCGTTTTAAGATAACGGGTTTCCGCAATTTTCCGACCTGTTTTAAAAGCTCAAAGTTCTGCATGTTGCGTGCACCAATCTGATACACGTCTACGCCGTAGCGCTCCATGAGTGGCAAAAACTCCGCCGCAACGACCTCTGTCACTACCGGCATGCCGAACGCGTCGCCCGCTTCTTTGAGCAGCCGAAGACCTGCTTCTCCAAGCCCCTGAAACGCATAG